>JAOZNE010000401.1:0-1344 GCA_029933955.1 Phycisphaerae bacterium | reverse complement strand
ACCAACAGTGTCCGAAATCATTTCCCATGGGAAAACACACTGGCGATGATAGACGAATGGAAAAAAATACGGTAACCATTCACGGTCTTTCAATAAATTTTGAAGAGTTGTGACAGAATGGAAGTGTTTGTTGCTTCTCGGCCTGAAAGGCCAGAATAACTTAGCCCCAGGGCAACGACCAGGGCTGGCTTACCGGGTTGACCAGTGTGTAGCAATGCGATAGCGTATAGCCCGTATGCTTAAAGTGCCTTGTGCATGTTTCGCAATCCCGATGGGCTGTACCCGGTTTTCTTTTTAAAAATTCTGGAAAAATAGAAGGGACAGTTGAAACCCAGTTTGTACGCGATAGATACTACCGATAAATCCGTTTGGCTTAGAAGTTCGCGTGCAGCTTGGATTCTCAAAGCTAAATGATATTGGACTGGAGACAAGCCTGTGTGGTATTTAAACATTTTACTAAACCAGGAATATCCAACACCCAATTCTCTAGCCAGTTCCTGAACTTTTATTTCCTGGTTACACCGGTCGTTTAATATACATTTGGCTTCTTTGACAACCCGGCATGTTCTGTCGTTCCCGCCTGACTTTTTTTTCATACAGGCTAATATCTGGGCCAATATCTGCATTGTCTCCGCCGCAGCCATTTGCTGAAAACCGGTAGGTTCTTCCAAAATCAGCATAACCGTTCTTTTGAAATGATGGAGAAGTTCTTCGTTATCACCAGTATTAAGAATCGGGTATTTGGGGCTGAAGAAATTTTCCTTAAACAATTGATGAGCGTATGAACCGTTAAAGCATATAGCATATTGATGCCAGCCGGTTTTTTTTGAGGGGCGGTAACGATGCCATACGCCGGGAAAAAGCAAATGGCAGTTTCCAGTATGAATAGTTCTTCTTTTTACTTTATTGTTTTCGTCCTTGTCGTCAAATATCCCTTTGCCATGAGTTGTGAGCAATACGGCATAGTCCTCCATTACACGACCATCCTCCCAGACAAAGTAATGCGACGAGGGGTGACATTTAAGAGGAGCTTCTGGATAACGTGGGGGGACGAATTCATATCCGGCGTATGTTACATATAAACCCCATTTGTCTTCTGTTTCACTATGCGGGAGGTATCTGAATTCAGTTTCCAGCTTTTCCATTTTTTTATTCTCTCAGTCTGGCGGCGTGGGGAATAGGTATATGATTTATCGTATATATCCACAAAGTCAAGACATAGCCATCCCATAGACGGCAGAAATTCGGTCGTTAGTCACATTTTAACCAATAAACATACAGGGTTGCGACTGGGTCGTCAGAATGTCAATCCGCATTTTTTTAGCTCCGTAGGAGCGGTATCTT
>JAOZNE010000142.1:0-5299 GCA_029933955.1 Phycisphaerae bacterium | reverse complement strand
CTTTTACCAGTCAACCAGTCAACCAGCCTGAGTAAATGACTATGCAGGGAAATCCCGCAGACATTGCCCGTCAGCTCTTGGCTATTGAGTCTCTGCCAGGCTCAGCTGAGTTTGTTCCAGCCAAGCGAAACCCGCCCCCGCCCAGGCTCCCGTCCAGGCCCAGGCTGGGCCCGGGGAGAATCTCTCGCCGGAGCAAAAAGCCCATGCCGTGGCTGAGCTTGCTGATGACGAAAATCGGTATTTGCCTATAGCCTATAATGGAATTGTTGGACTTTTGCCGATAAGAAGCATACATTTAATATAGAGTTGTTTGTGTATGCGGAATTATTGGTTTTTCGGCGGAGCGTCAGCCGACCTACTTTCAAGGGAGCTATGGCATGGTCGAGGAAAACAGAGACGTCAAAAGTATTCGGAAACTCACCCTCATTGTCTGTTTGGCGGTGTCGATTATCTCCGCCCTGGCTGTGGTTTTCGCTGTGCTGGGCACAGCTGGGGCTGGCAGCTGGGCGGTAGCCTTGGCTGTGGCGATGGTTATCCTTCTGCTGTGCGCAGTTGGGCTGCTGGTGGCCCTCGCGATATATGCGTCCCTGGCCAACCGAGACTCCAGCGAGCGTGTCGCTGACAGCTTGTCCCGCGTTGAGACGCTTTTGGAAAACCAAGGCCAGGATATTCAGTCGCTTGCGTCGTTGGCGTGCTTGTCCGACCAGGCTAAGAGTCTTATCTACAGCGACCGGGAAATCGAAGCCCTCTACGAGAGCGTCCACGCGATGTTGCTCAAGCAGGATTACAAGTCCGCGGAGGCTTTGCTTGCCCGGATGGAAGCCCAGACGGGCCTGACCGCTGACGTTGCTAAGCTGCGCGATAAAATCGAGCACACCCGCCAGGCTACGGTCGAGGAAAAAATCGAGTCCGCTATCAACCGAATTGACAGGCTCCTCAAGCGTTTCCAGTGGGCCCAGTCCAAGCGCGAAGCGGACAGGCTGGCGACGTTGTTCCCGGACAATGCCAACATCAAAGCCTTGCCGCAGCGAATTCTTGCCGCCCGCAATGCCCGCAAGCGTCAGTTGTTGCTGGACTACAGCGAAGCCTGTCGAATCAATGACGTCGAGCGGAGCATCGAGCTGCTCAAGGAGCTGGACAAATATCTCACGCCGCAAGAGGGTGGTGCCCTGGCCGAGTCCGCTCGAGACGTCTTTAAGAAAAGGCTTCACAACCTCGGCGTCCAGTTTACTATAGCGGTGGAAGATCAGCAGTGGAGCAACGCCATCGCCACCGGCGAGGAGATTGTCCGCGAGTATCCCAACAGCAGAATGGCCCGCGAGGTAAAGGAAAAACTGCGAATGCTCCGCAACTACGCTACCGGAGCTGACAGCGCAACATCAGACAACCAGTAAAGTAAATAAACTACCGGCTAAAGCTGGTAGCTTGTTTACTTCGGAGTTCAGATTGCGGATTTCGGATTGTTTCGCGAACGAGCTTAATCCGAAATTGCCCGGGATAACCAACCAATTTTATGCCCGCACACGATGCCCAATGGTAAGACCAGGGTTTAATCTCGCTCACCCCTATTCCCTATTTGCCTGTTTTCGCTTGACATGGACACGATTTGCGGGTGAAATCGTGCATCTCTCAGCTGGAGCTGGGGGCTATTCAGCGAGACTTACACCATGGCTAGGCGAAGCAGACAATCCAAACCGATATGGTTCATAGCTGGGGTTTTGGCCTGGCTTTTGCCCGGAGCAGGGCACGTGTACCTTGGCAGATGGAAACGCGGAGCGATTTTGTTCGTAACCGTCGGCGCGATATTCTGGGCGGGCATCGCGCTGGGTGGCGTGATGACGGTAGACTCCCGTTACGAGTCGTGGTGGTTTGCTGCACAAAGTCTCACCGGCGTCAATGGCCTGGTTGGGTGGTACCGTCAAGAACAGGTCTACAAAGACATTTCAAGCGACCCGGAAACCGAAAATAACCCCCTGGCCCATCGATCAGGCCGACCTGGGCCTGAACAAATGGCGGTGGACTACGAACTACAGCGAAGAGGCCTGGCCTTGGCAACGCCGACCGAGGGCGTCGCGCGGGCGTATACCGGCGTGGCGGGCATGCTGAACCTGTTGTGCATATTCGACGCGATGATGCTCTGCCTCCTGGGCATCCGCGGCGAGCCAGGCCGAACTGAACCCGAAAAAGCGGGGGCAGACGACAAAAACAGGGAGCAGGTATGATGGCTTGGACGATGTTTTTCCATCCGATGACGATTCCAACCTGGGCGGTGCTTTGGCTGATACTGCCGTTGTGCCTGGCGGTGGCGGTGGTGTACAAAACCATCCGGGTAGGCGACCTGAGCAAATTGCCGCGCAGCGTTGCAGTGTTGGTGGCTTACATGGTAGGGGGCCTGACCCTGCTAAGCGTAGCACTGTGGCTCATCCAATGCTGCCTCGTCTAGGCCAGGGCGTTGTTCATAGCTTTGGTGAGTCTGGCTTTGCTGCGGGAGGCTGCGTTTTTGTGGATCGTCCCGTTGGCGGCGACCTTGTCCAGTTGCTTGTAGCAAAGGCGAAGCGACTCGGCCATCTTTTCCTTGTCGCCCTCGCGCAGTGCGGAGCGAAAAGTCTTGACAGCTTCCTTGACCTTCTCTTTGCGCCAGCGATTTCTGGCTCGGTGGGTTTCGTTCTGGCGAATTCTTTTTTTGGCTGAGAGACTATGTGCCACGGCCTATTCTCCTGCGTATATGCTGATTCAGTCAGTGTTTTCCAACGTTTTCCGCCGGCGGGCCAGGCAGTTTCAATGGGCCTGACCAGCGGACAAGCGGAGCATTATACTCGCCCGAGCGAAACTTACAAGCGAAAAGTCGCGATTTTCTTTCACCCTTCACATCGCGGAAATTTGAATATCTCGCAGAGTCGCGGAGAACGCAGAGAAAAAATTTAGACGGGATAACAGGATAAAAGCGGGGGTGAGAAAAAAAATCCTGTAAATCTTGTTATCCTGTCAAAAAGTCTCTGTGGACTCAGCCCGGCGCCGTGGTTGAATTGGATTGGCCCGTGAAATAATCCGAAATCCGCAATCTTTTTCTACTCGCCCGGGCTTGGTTGGACTATCGCGCGGAGCATGCGGATGAGTTTTTCGAAGTCGTATGGCTTTTGAAAGAACCCGTCGCAACCCATATCGACAAAGTCTTGTACGACGCTGCCTTCGCCAAAGCCGCTGCAGACGAAAATCGGAATATCGTTGCGGATAGCTTGGAGTTGGCGGAACGTGTTCTCGCCGCCCAGGCCTGGCATGGCGATATCCAGCAGCACCGCGCCGATGTCCTCGTAGCCATATTGGAACAGCTCGACGGCGGTTTGGCCATCGCTGGCGGTAACGACGGACAGGCCTGCCTTTTCAAGCATGAGCCTGGTGAGGTTCAGGATAGATTCGTCGTCGTCCACGATAAGCACCATCGCCCTGGCTGAGTGGGGTTGGTCTGGCTGGGGAGCCTGGGCTGGTTGTCCTTGCACCGTGGCCGGAAGAAGCAGGCGGAACGTCGCGCCGTGGCCCGGTTGACTGGCCAGGACTACTGTGCCGCGATGGCCTATCGCCACGCCTTGCACCACAGCCAGGCCCAGGCCTCGACCTGTGAATTTCGTCGTGAAAAACGGGTCGAACACTTTTGGCTGAACGTCCATCGCCATGCCACAGCCCGTGTCGGCAACCTCGACGAAGACATATTGTCCAGGCTGGGTTTTGGATAGCTGAGAGCTATCGACAGTGGCCAGGCCGGTGCGGACGGTGATTTGTCCCTTGGCTTGACCTATCGCCTCGATGGCGTTGGAAACGAGATTCGTTATGGCTTGGCGAATTTGTGCTACATCGATTTCGACGGCGGGAAGCTCCTCGGCCAGTTCGTAATTCAGCGTGATATTTTGGCCTGCCGCCCCAGCAAACAGGCCTTTCATAGCCCGGAGCAACTCGTTGACGTCGCTTTTTTTGAGCACAGCATGGCCCTTGCCGGAGTAGGCTCGCATCTGGTCGCTCAAGTGGGCAGCCCGGAGAGCGGCGTTTTTTATTTCCTCCAGATACGCCCCCGCGCGGGCGTCTTTGGGCGGGTCCATCAGGCCCAGGGCCGCCATGCCGGAGACCACCATCAGCAGGTTGTTGAAATTGTGCGCGATTCCGCCAGCCAGGGTGCTTAGGCTCTCCCGCTGACAGGTCTGGGCGTCTCGCAGCTTGGAGTTCAGGGCCGCGTTTTCCCGCTGCAATTTGTCGTTGGCTTCTTGCAGTGCGCGCAGCAGAGCCTGGATATCCCGAATCGAGAAATCTTCAATGCCGTCCCTGGCTGCGCTTATCAGCTCATCCGGTCGCCGAGGTAATTGGGATTCTCCGTCCACAATACCAGCCTCCGAAGGTGTTTGCTTTCAGCACGCAGGGCCAGCGGCGAAGCAACGTCTTAAGACTCCGGCACGATGTCCACCAGCTGGGGCGCCGATAGGCGGACTCGTGCAAAACTTCGCAATCAAGGCGTGTCGCCCTACAAAAAAACAAATTCCTCTCAGCTCGTATTATAGCCTGGAAACCGTTTTTTGGGAATAGAAAAAAACGGCAGAACACGAATATCGCGAACAAAAAACGAATGACACGATTTTTTTAAAGTAATCAGTTGTCAATTGTCAGTAATCAGCAGAAGGCTTTGCTCTCGGCGGGCGTGGAAGTTGGCGGGCAGGTTTACCACACCGCTGGGGGCTTGGAGCAGCGCGTCGATTTGGCTTAGATGTTCCGCGGTGAGGTTCCGTTGCGGCATGCCCAGTTCCGTCAGAGCCAATCGATAAGCTGTGGTCCGCACGATCCGGTCGCAGGCTGCGAGCATCTTCGCGTCGATAATCATCTTCCCGCCCTCAGCCAGTACGACGGAGTTTCCCAACGCCTCGCGGGCCAGGCTGCGCAGGAACCGCTCGGTTTCCCCAGCCAGGCTGCCCAGCCGAAGCAACGCCTCGTCGACCTGCGGATTTAGCCGCTCGCGGATCGACGGCAGCAGTTCGTTGCGGATAAAGTTTCGGCGGTGGATCGTCTGGGCGTTGGTAATATCTTCCCGCCAGGACAAATCCCGCGACCGACAATAGTTGAGAATCTCCGCCCGGCGGAACCCCAGCAGGGGCCTGATGATTCGCAGCTGCCCGTCTTGTCGGCAGGCTGGGATGCCAGCCAGGCCTCGCCAAGCTGTGCCGCGAAGAATGCGAAACAAAATCGTCTCGACATTATCATCCGCGTGATACGCTGAGTTTGTGGTTGTTGCTGTTGCGTTCTGTGCGTATGTGATGTAGTT
>JAOZNE010000141.1:0-5351 GCA_029933955.1 Phycisphaerae bacterium | reverse complement strand
ATAACTTACTTTATTGACTGGACGAGTTTTTCGACTGTTTTTTTGGATTGGCCTGACATTTTCAGCAGGTACCAGTTTGCCAGGGTCAGCACGTCGGCTTGGTTTTGGCGGCTGAGTTCTTGCAGCCTCAGCAAGGCTGGTATAGCTGACGTCCTGCCCGCGCGGCCTAGCAACAATGCGGAATATATTCGCAAATTTGGAAACGGGCTGCCAAGCGACGGGCGGAGCAGCGACGCGATTTGCCTGTTTTTACAGCGGTAAAGTGCTCCAGCTGTCAGTTGCTTCAGCGGGTCGGTGTCCCCCTGGGCGAGAATATCCCACAGACCCTTGCGAGCGTCGGGCGAGTCCAACTCGCCAAGCAACTGCACCGCCATGGCAGCGCGACCATTGGCTGGACTCATCTGGCCTGGGTTAACATCGATCCCTCGCAGATACTTCAATATCGGCGCGGTGTAAAAGTCCGCCTTCTCGCCCCGGGCCTGGACGTCCTGCTGCATTCGCGTCAGAACATATTCGATAACGATCGGATGCTCCCGCGCGATAGCCCGGGCCACGGTCTGCTGGGCAGTTTCGCCCCCAGCCTGGCGGGCCAGCTCGAACCGGGCGACGGTTGCGAAAGTATCGTCGCCAGGCCCGTCGGCGAATTCGCGTACAAGCTCCCTGCCGTCGGGCCGCTGGGCTAATATCCGCAAAACGTTCAGCCGAAACGCCAAGCTGTCGCTGGTGCGAATAGCCTGGGCCAGGACCGGGCCTGCCTCGGGCGAGAGAGCGTCGATAGCCATCAGCGCGCGGACTCGCACAGACTGGAGCTGGTCGGGCTTGGCGAGGAACTGTGCCACTGGCAGGGCAGCTGCGATTTTCTCCAGTCTGATCTGGTCCAGCATTCGAATCAGCCGGGCTGGCTCCGTCGCGGGGTCTAGTATAATCTTGCGGAGCGGGCCTATTTGCGTTTGGTCGCCCCCTGCCAACAGGCTCATCCGGGCAAGGGCAGCGGTGTCGGCGTCGCGCGATTTTGCGAGCTTCTTCAGCACAGCCTTGGCTGCGTCGCTCCGCCGGGCCCGAACCAGCGCCCTCGCTGCGATTATCTGCACACCCTCGTCGTCTATTTTCGTCGCTGCGATTAGTTGCTCGGGCGTGATAGCTTCGATAGCAGCCAGGCGAATCAGAGCTGTTGACCGCACCGCCATGGACGGGTCGTGGAACAGCCTGTCCAGCAAAGCCCCTGCCGCAGCCTGGCCGGCGACTTTGTCTATCATAGCCGAAGCAAGGAGCCTGCGCTGCTTATCGCCACTTTTGCATATCGCCGCAAAAACCGGCAAAAGCTCAGCGTCGCCGGTGGACTGCAAACCCTTCAGCACGACGGGCAACTGACGCTCGTCGCCCAAAGCGGCGATGAAAAACGCCTCTGCCCGCGCGACAGCCTCAGCTGGCACAATTGAAGTTTCATCGGCCTTCGCCACAACATCGCAAAAAAACGCAAAACCCACAATTATAATAAACGCCGCAATAAACTTCATTCGCATGGAATCCCAAGTGTTCATATTAAGTCCTTTTGTAGTCTTTTAATCCGAAATCCGCAATCTAAAATCCGCAATGTTTTCGCTGTTTCAATAGTCTTTCGCCTGTGGTTCTGGCACTGCCTGGAATAGCATTTCGACGATATTGTCCGCGGAGATTCCCTCGGCGTCGGCGTTGAAGTTTGTGAACATTCGATGTCGCATAACTGCCCGGGCGATATCGCGGACGTCTTGGGTAGCGACGTTGAATCGGCCTTGCAACAAGGCGCGGGTTTTGGCACCGAGAATAAGATACTGCGCAGCCCTTGGCCCAGCTCCCCAGGTAAGATAATTTTTCACGAAGTCCGGAGCTGTCGCGTCGCTAGGCCTGGACGCCCGGGTGATGTTCACCGCGTAGTCCACCACATGCTGCGAGACGGGAATTTTCCGCACGACCCGCTGCAGGGCCAGGATATCCGGGCCGCTGAGCACGGGCTGAGGCTCAGCGGGGGTTTCGCTGGTGGTGCTCGCTACGATCTGCCGCTCTTCGTCGCGCGACGGATAGTCTACATTCACCATGAACATGAACCGGTCAAGCTGGGCTTCGGGCAGCGGATATGTGCCCTCTTGCTCGATGGGATTTTGCGTCGCCAATACGAAAAACGGCAGCTCCAGCGGGAAGTCCTGCCCGCCTGCGGTGATGTGATATTCCTGCATCGCCTGGAGCAAAGCTGACTGTGTCTTGGGCGGCGTGCGGTTGATTTCGTCAGCTAGAATAATGTTGGCGAACAGAGGCCCTTTGACGAACCGAAACTCGCGTCGGCCCGTCGCGCGGTCTTCCTCTATAACGTCCGTGCCGGTGATGTCGCTGGGCATGAGGTCGGGCGTGAACTGGATTCGGCTAAACGACAGGTGCATCACCTTGGCCAGGGTCGATATCATCAACGTCTTAGCCAGGCCCGGCACGCCGACCAGCAGGCAATGGCCTCGGCTTAGCATCGCCTGGAGGAGCAACTCGATAACTTCACCCTGTCCAACGATAACCTTGCCGATTTCACCTCGCAGCCTGACCTGGGCAATTTTGAGGTTCTCGATTATTCGCACATCAGCTGACTGTTCCTGCTCGGCCATCTCGCTCTCCATACTTGCCCGGAATCTCCACCTGGCTGAGGGTTAGATTCTCGACGCTACATCCGAAAAATGCAATAGGCAAGCAGGCTGTTAAAACTCTTTCAGGATAGCCCGGATGAGTTTGTCCCGCAGGATGTCGAGGTTTTCGTCTGACCGCAGGCCCGCTGCCCGGGCGTGGCCTCCGCCACCGAAGTGGGCTGCGACCCGGGCGACGTTGACGGACTTTCGGCTACGGAAACTCACGCGAACCTGATTGGGGTTTTCCACCAGCAGCAGAGCTACTTCCACGCTGGCGATGCGCAATGCCTCGTTTATAAGGTTTTCCGTCTCGTCGTGTCTGGCACCGATAGCCTGGAAGTCGGACTTGTACAGTGACATCACCGCCAACTTGCCCTTGGCGTAAAGCTCCATGCTGCCCAGTAGCCTTTCGAGCAGCTTCAGCCTTTCGACCCGGTCGGTCTGATATATTCGGTCATAAAGTTCCGCCGGTGCCACGCCGAGGTCTACAAGCCTGGCTGCCGCGCGAAGTACTCGCCCGTCGGTGTTGGCAAACCTCAGCCAACCCGTGTCCGAGACGATAGCGGTCATCAGAGCCAGGGCTGTATGTGGCGACATGGGCCAGGCGAGGTGCTCCAGCAACTCCATTGTCATAAGCCCCGCTGATGCTGCCCCAGAGTCAACCCACCGCAGCGAACCCATGTTATCGCCAGTAGTGTGATGGTCGATAACGATGAGTTTTTCCTGCAGCCAATCTTCGCTTAGGGTTTTGGCCAGGTCGCCCAGTTGAGAATTGCTGCATGTGTCTATCAGCGCCACAGCCTCTGCCCGCCTGGCCATAACCTGGAATTGATCAGCCTCTGCCAGGGTCGGAAAACTGCCGTTGAAAAGAAACTTGTACCGCCAGGGGACATGCTCCGGCAGGAACAGCTCGACCTCCTTGCCCACAGCCTGACCAGCAGAGGCAAGAGCAACCATCGCCCCCAGCCCGTCGCCGTCGGCATGGATATGCGTCAGGCACAAAATCGACTTCGCCCCGCTCAGCCGATCAGCTATCTTTTCCATCTCGTTCATCATCGCTCCGTTACTTTAGTCCACGGATTACATGGATTGAAAAGAGATTCCACGGATTTTCTTTTGATTAAAAAAAAAAAACGGTGTAATCCATGGACCCTTGGTGGACCTTGGATATTTGGTCATTGGATATTTTTTAGTCACCCGTCATTCAATAACTCGTGCCCTCGCCGTTGACGCTGTTTGAACCTGACCGGTCCGCTACAACCGCAGCTTTCATAGACTCCCAGTCGTCGAGGGTTATCATGCACTCGCGGGCCTGGGAGCCCTTATGGCTTCCCAGTATCCCAGCGACGCCCATCTGGTCGATAATCCTGCTGGCCCTGCCATAGCCCACGCCCATCCGTCGTTGTAACAGCGAGACGCTGCCGCGCTGAGAAGCCAGGACAATCTCCACCGCTTTGTCGAACAGCTCGTCGCGGTCGGCGCTTAGCTCGCCGGCACTGCTAGACTGGAGATTCATAAGCTCGGGGTTGAAGTTCTGCTGGCCATTGTTTTGCAGCTCGGTAACGATGGCGTGAATTTCCCTGTCGTCCACATAGGTACACTGTGCCCGAACGAGTGTGCTCGTGCCGGGCTTGAGTACCAGCATATCGCCCTGGCCAAGAAGCACCTCGCCGCCTTTTTGGTCGAGCACGATTCGACTTTCCTGGCCTGACGCCACGCGGAAACTCACGCGGCAGGGCATGTTGGATTTTATTAGCCCGGTTACCACATTGGCGCTGGGCCTTTGCGTCGCGAGCACAAGGTGGATGCCGACCGCCCGGGCCTTTTGGGCGATGCGGATAATCAGCCCTTCGACCTCTTTGCTGGAGGTCATCATAAGGTCAGCCAACTCGTCGATGATGATAACGTAAGCTGGCAGATGGGTTATGATTTTAGCGCGCTCTTCCTCGCTCTGGGCTTCGAACCGCTCATATATCTGGGCCTTGGTGAGCTTGTTGAACCCCTCGATGTTGCGTACCTTCGCTTCGCGGAGCAGCTCGTACCGCTCATCCATTTTCACCGTCGCCCACTCGAGAATATCCTCCGCCTTTTTCATATCGTTGACGGTCGGGCACAGCAGATGCGGCAGCTTCTCAAACGCCGCCATCTCTACCATCTTCGGGTCGACCAAAATAAATCGCAAATCTTCGGGCTTGCGGGTCATCAGCAGCGATGTGATTATCGCGTTTATGCAGACGCTCTTGCCCGAGCCTGTCGTGCCGGCGATGAGCATGTGCGGACACTTAGCCAGATCCAACACGATAGCGTTGCCGCCAGCGTCCTTGCCGAGATACATCGGCAGTCGCATCTTTCGCTCAGCCTGGCCTTGTAGCCTCATCAGCTCCTTCAGCCTGACAATCTCCTTGTCCAGGTTTGGCACCTCGATGCCGACGGTGTCCTTACCGAACCTCGGCGGGACGATCCGCACACCAGGCACAGCCAACGAACGAGCGATGTCCGTAGCCAACCCCGCCACATGTGCAACCTTCACCCCCGGGGCCAGGGACACCTCGAACAGCGTAATCACCGGGCCTGTCATGTAACCCACGACATTGGCTTCGATGCTAAAGTCGTCCAGCGTCTGCTGCAAAACGAGTTTCCGCTGGGCAGCCTGGACTTCCGCGATTTCGTTATAGCCGCCGACAGGCTCTTCCAGCAGATCGATCG
>JAOZNE010000400.1:0-1366 GCA_029933955.1 Phycisphaerae bacterium | reverse complement strand
TGCAGGGGAAATACTACGGAAAAAACAGCCCAACTCTCTACGGCGACACAACCACCTGGGGCGGGGACGATGACACGAGCCTGGAGTTTCTCTATGCCCACTCTCTGCAAACCCAATCGAGCCTGACTGTAGCTCAGCGGACAGGGCTTTGGACCAACAACCTCTCCCTCAGCGGCCTGTATATTGCCAATCGGCAGGCCTGGTACCAGACGAACGACCATAGCCGGTCGGCGGCCCAGTCCGGTTCCACCCGCTACAACATGCACGCTGGCTGGGCTATCGACTCGCAAATTACCACCGAAAGCCTCGGCGCCCTGGCGGTGGGGATGCGTCAGCGGGCGGCGAACCTGGCTGGGGATTTTGGCGGAATTACAAACAGCGGCTACAGCTTGCATGCCGCACAATTCTACGCAGCTATGTATGCCGACGCGCCATTCACCTCAGACGTGGAAACAATCGTAAACCGGGGCCTGGAGGTCGTGCCAACGGGCAGCTGGACACGCGAAATTGTAACCAAGGCCCGGCAACTCTACGACGCGGACAAAGCTGCCGGCCCGCTCGACGATTGGCTCGCCAGTCGCAATGAGATCATCTCCTTTGCTCATCAGCGAGGGCGAAATCGCAGTTGGGTCGAGTCGGCCTCGAACACCGGGCTAACGACCTTGGCTATTCTCTATGGCCAGGGGAGTTTCATAGACACGGTGGAATTCGGCGTGCGAGGCGGGGAAGATTCAGACTGCAACCCAGCCACGGCTGGGGGACTTATCGGCATGATGAAAGGGCAGACAGCCGTCCTTGCGGAATTGGCAGCTGCCGGCCTGACCCCGGACTTGCCGGAAAATTATAATGACAGCTCGACAGTATCCGGGTTGGGCAAGGATGTCTGGACGACCGATGAAGTTATGAATATCTTCAAGTCGGCTGCGGAAACGCAAATCCTGGCTGCGGGCGGTTCGATATCCGACCCCGGTACGGGAATGACATATTACATCTCAGATGATCATGTAACCACAGGCGATGTGAGCGACCCGACGGGCGGCCCGAGAGGCCTGGTCGGAGAGGTCTTGACGCTGGGCGGGCAAGTGAATGTGGTCGTAACGCGAAACGGAGCGGTAATGGGCGACAACTCCGCATACGACCGCCTCGACCAAGGCCGTCTGATTGACGGCGTAACCGACCTGAGCAACAACGGAGTCTTGCCGTTTAGAACGTATGACGGCGGAACCGACCCCCAGGCCGATGGATACGAACTCCACTTCGACCGAGAAGTTACCTTCGCAAAACTCATCATGTATGAAGGGGATATCAGCTACTCCGGCATCAACGCCGACCCCGGCAGCGCTGGATACGAACCCTACGGCGGTTA
>JAOZNE010000399.1:0-1366 GCA_029933955.1 Phycisphaerae bacterium | reverse complement strand
CCACAATTGACGACAAAAACCTTCATAAAACACCTCGTAAAAAAGGATTCAGGAGCCAGGAGTCAGTAGTCAGCAGTCAGGAGTCCTGAATACTGACTCCTGGATACTGATTACTTTTTATCTCTGCAACCCTTCTACGACAAACACCCCTGTATGTCAAGCAGGTAGGGTCGGCCAGCTCAAAGCCTGGCCAGGAACTGGAATATCATATCACCGCTGCCGGGCAGGCCTTCGTGCCCAAAGTCGGGGAAAATCTCCATCGACTTGTTGGAGGTAATTTTGTTGTAGGCGGCAAATTGGCTGCTCGGCGGGCAGACGGTATCCATCAGGCCCGTGAACATAAGAACCTCAGCCTTTATCCGCCCGGCGAGGTGCTGGTTGTCGATATAGCCCAGCTTCTCAAAAATCTCGTCTTCTCGTTTGTGCTGCGGGTCGAACGAGCGGAAGTAGTATTTCAGTTCGTAATAGGCATCCTTGGCTAGGTCCATTTCCCAGACGCGTTTATAATCACACAAGAACGGACATTTCGCTGCAGCGAGTTTTATCCCAGGCTCCAGTGCAGCACATGCCAGCGTCAGCCCGCCACCCTGACTGCCGCCAGTCGCTCCCACACGGGCTTCGTCCACGCCGGGCATGTCCATGACGATCTTCGCCAGCTGTGCGGTGTCCAGGAATATATTGCGGAAGACCATTTGTTCCGGCGGGCCGTCCAGGCCACGAATAAGGTGTCCCCGCAGGGTCGTACCCTTCACGCCGCCTACATCTTCGCTCTGCCCGCCCTGACCTCGGCAGTCCAACGCAGCGACGGTGTATCCCGCAGCTACATGGGCCAGCAGTCCAGCCCAGTCGCCCGCGTTGCCGCTGTAGCCATGGAATATCAGCAAGGCTGGGTGTGGCTCGTCGCTGGCCTGGCGAGGCCTGGCTAGCTTGGCGTGTATCCGCGCCCCGCCGACGCCGGTGAAATACATATCCAGACACTCGGCCTGGGGCGTCTGAAACCCCGCTGGGACAAGCTCCATATTGGGGTCTACCGCCCGCATTTCAGCAAGGCTATCGTCCCAAAACTTGTCAAAGTCCGCGGGCTTGGGGTTCAGGCCCTGATAGGTTTTAAGCTCCTCAAGTGGCATATCGATTAGCGGCATTGTGCGTCTCCAGATTTTTTAGCTTCGGTCTTTAGCTGCGGTTTGGTGGATTGTATTTCAAACAATTTCGACGTAGCATACCGTGCAGCGTGTTTTGTCGAAAGTGTTTGTTTTTCGCCCAGCTGGGTTCCACAGCTTGCAAACCCCCCCTGCCATCCGTAGTATAGACAGCTTGTAGAGGATTTTCGGTGATGGTTGAGTCGATAGACATTTTGGCCTGGGCG
>JAOZNE010000398.1:0-1374 GCA_029933955.1 Phycisphaerae bacterium | reverse complement strand
GCAACCTGGATAGACAAACCCTTTCGGCCATCGCAAAGAGGCCAAATATTCCCGAAGAGAAAAGGAAAAATATGGACGGGACGTCCATGCTACTGAAAATCACAGCCGAGGGCGGCTGTGCTACACAAAAAAAGACAGCCAACCCCTCGGGCTGGCTGCCTTGTTGCGGCGAAGAAACAACATGGGTTTTGTTGCGACGCTACGCGGGCCTTACTCGCAGTTAGCCGGGCCTGGGCCGCGGCGATTCCCGCAACGTTTGCCATGAGGCCGGAGGTCTTCGAGTTTCTCCCGCTGCTCGTCGGTCATAACTTCCTTGCGAATCTTCTCGTGGGCAGCCCGCATTATCTCGCGCCTCTCCTGGCGGGTCTTGGCGCGGCGGGCTTTCTCGCGAGCTTCGTCCATAATCTTCCTAGCCTGGGTCTGCTGCTTGTCGCTCAGGCCTACCTTGTCCGCGAAGCGTTTGCGCATCTTGGCTCGGCGTTGTTTGTGACGCTCGTTCAGCTTCTTACGCTGGTCGGCGGTGAGCACTTCTTTGCGAACTTTTTCGCGGGCAGCTGCGTTTATCTTCCGCCGCTCTTCGGGCGTCTTGGCCTTGGCAGCAGCCTTGTGGGCCTTGGCCATTATCTTGTTGGCCCGATCAATCTGCTTGTCCGTCGCAATCCCATACAGCGGATGATCCTTGCGGCGAAGTTCCTTGACCTTCTTCCGCTGATCAGCTCTCAGGACGCTGTCGAAAACCTTCTTCCGAGCCTTGGCGAAGATTGTCCGCTTGGCGTGCCTGTCCTCGGCAGCCTGGGCGTCCTTGCAGGCAGCTTTCATTATCTCCTTAACCTTCGCCTGCTGCTCGTCGGTAAGTTTCAGCTGAGACAGATATCCGCCGGGACCATGACCTTTTCGCCCGTAATGTCCCTTGCCTTTGCCCGACCCTTTTCCGAAGTGGCCACCCTTGCCACCCCTTGGCCTGATTGCATCGCAAACCTTTTTCATTTGCTCTTCGCTCAGCACCTGGGCCAATTGCTTTTTCAGGTCTTCCCTCAACGCCCGCCGACCTTTGTTGATAGCTCGGAGTTCCTTGCGGGCAGCGGTACGGGCAGCTTCGTCGTCGCCCTGCCTGGCTTGGCGGAGTTTTTCGCGAGCAGCTTTTATCTTGTCGCGATTCTCGTTATGCCAGTTTTTCATCGCCTGCCTGTGCGTGTCGAAAATCTGCTCGATCTGCGGGAGTTGTTCGTCGGTAGGCTCAGCTGCAGCTATCAACTTGGCTTTGATATCCGCCCTGCCCCTGCCCCCTCGGCCAAGCCCCTGTCCGCGTCCCTGCCCCGGACCATAACCCTGCCCGCCGCCAGGCCCCTCAGCCAGGGCGACCAGCGAGAGACA
>JAOZNE010000140.1:0-5407 GCA_029933955.1 Phycisphaerae bacterium | reverse complement strand
GATGCTGGGCATCACGGTTATCGACCTCGGCTCGCCATTGGTAATCGCGGTCATCGGGCAGGTCTTCGACCGCTCAGCCAGGATAGTCAAACTCAAGCTGCCTGAGCGCATGGTCGCCTACGTCAAAGTCGGTCAGCCCGTCGAGGTAGAACTGGCTGCGTACCCAGGCTGGCGGTGCGGATATCTCCAGGCCCGGGTCATCAAAGTCCTGCCCGTCATCACGCCGCAAACCACCGGCAATGGAATTTTTTACATCGAGGCGAAAATCGAAAACCCTCACGACGCCAGGCTATCGCCGGGCATGAGCGCCAGCGGTGAAATCGACACAGGCCAAACCAATTGGTTGGGACGAATCATGGACTGGTAACGCCGCGTCCGAGATTAAATCCTGGCCCTACCATTGGGCCGGGTGCCATGCAACACCGTGAACTCAAACTAAAAAATAATTTTGTAAGCTCTTCTATAATAAGGAATGACAATAAATATAGCTTGTTGCAAAATCGTTGGATATTGGATATTCAGTTTTAGCCCAGCTGGGTGCCATGCTTCTGGTTGCAGAAGCATGCTGCTACGCTGGCGGAAATACCTTGACGGGTTTTAGCGAAGCTGGGGTTGAGTTATCGCTTGGCTCAGCCAGGGCGACGAGCCTGCCTGCCTGGTCGATTAACAAAACCTGTTCGGCGTGGTTGCAAACACCGCAACCACGGCACCTGGCGGGGTAGCCATGTTCGGCGTGATGGTTACTGGGGATAGTCTTACCCTGTCGCAGGGCGATGACGTCTTGCTCGCCGACGGGAATCTGGGGCAGGTCGATAGCGTCCTGCGGCTTGACGATGTCCCGCGAAATATCCAATTCCTCCAGGGTGCGAGCGGAGCTGATATCGAAATTTCCCACAGCCGTGCGGGTGAGCTTGCTGCAATAGCCACCCACGCCCAGGGCGGCGCCGATATCGCGAGCCAGGCTGCGGATGTACGTCCCGCAGCCACAGTGAACGTCGATGTTCAACAGCGGATATTCGTAGCTGATAAGGTTCAGCTCGTGCACCGCCACCTCTCGCCCCGGCAGAGACACCGCCTGGCCCGCCCTGGCCAGGTCGTAGGCTCGGCGGCCTGCAACATGCACCGCGGAGTGGGCTGGGGGGACTTGCAAAATTCGCCCCGTGAATTTCGACATCGCCTCGACCACAGCTTCCAAGCCCGGCGGCGACGAGCCAACCATGGGCGAAATTTCCCCCTCGGTATCGTCAGTCGTGGAGGTAGCTCCAAGGGTTATCTCCGCGGCGTATCGCTTTGGCTGGGCCTGGACGAACTGGGCCAGTCTGGTCGCTGGGCCTAGGCAGACCACGAGCACGCCTTGGGCAAAGGGGTCCAGCGTGCCGGCATGGCCCACCTTAGGCCTGACGCGACGCGGCAGACCCGCACCAAGCGTCCGGCGGATATTGGCGACGACGTCATGGCTGGTAGGCCCGGGCGATTTGCGGATATTCAAAAAACCAAACATCCCAACAGCATAGACACCCCAGCGGAGTTCCGCAACCGGGCAGTGTCACCGGGCAGTGTCAGCGGACAGTCGTCCCAGGCCCAGCTGCGCGTTTGTCCGGCAGGAGCATGGTTATCATGCCCAGCAAAATTTCCGCACCCAGCAGCAAGAGATACTGGAACCGCCCAGCGAGGAGCTTACTGAGCATACACGGGCCCGGTTGGCCTAGTGCGAAATATATCGCTAGTTCCGTCAGGTGATAGGCTATCAGCAAGGCGAAGAACAGCCTGGGGCTAGGCCAAAGTCTCGCTACGATGACCACCAGCAAGGCTGGGAAGATGCTCACCGCCAGGGTGTTGCTGAAGTCCGCGATTAGCCAGGACAGCAAATTCTCCATAGCAGCAGCAGCTAACACCGCTATGGCGATGGGAATTATCCGCTTGCGGTCTCGGCGGGTGAGAGGCTTGCGTTTGCCCGCCTGGGCAAGGTAGGCTTCAGCTGAGCTGGAGCGGGCCTGGCGAGATTGGCTGATGCCGTATATCGTCGTCGTGCCGTAAGACTCCGCTACCGCTTGCCACCAGTTGCGGTCGATATCGCTCAGGGCGTCGCACATCCGCGAGAGCAGCTCGTGATATTCCGGCGTCTCCTCGCAAATATAAACATAGCTAGGCTCGTTGGAGACGCGAAATCCCAGGCACATCAGGTCGGCTCCGTCGGGGTCTTGTCGCAGCGCGATAATTTCCCGCACCTGCTCCCATAGAACCTCAGCCCGGGTGCCGCTGGGAAAGATAGCTATGAAACCCTGCTCGATGAATGCCAAATTGTTCGCAGGCTGATCTGTCATAGTTCGAAAACGTCTCCAGGCGAGGGTATATGCACCGCGGGACACCCCGCGTTTTCGAGGAGTTTTTGCATCGCCAGAGGCTGAGGCCCCTCGCCATGAACCACGAACGCAGCTTTGAGTTTCGCCGCCAGTGGCGAAAGCATTTTCGCAAAGGCTGGGGCGTCGGCGTGGGCGCTGAAGCCGTTGAGTATCTCCACCCGGGCCATCAGCGGGTAAACCCTGCCGAAAATTTTCAGCTCCTCTCGTCGCTCGACGATGCGTCGGCCTAGCGTATGCTGGGCCATGAAACCGACGACGCAGATGGTGTTGGCTTCGTTCCAGACGTTGTTTTTCAGGTGGTGCAGAATTCGCCCCGCCTCGCACATGCCCGAAGAGGCGATAATAACGTGAGGCTTCTTGAGGCTGTTCAGCCCTTTGGACTCAGCCGCGTCGGTAACGTAGCTAATGACGCCGTTGCCAAACAGGTCGCCCTGCTGAAGCCAAAAGTCGCGGGCGTTTTCGTCGTAACACTCACTGTGATTTTTGAAAACCTCCGTGGCGTTGGTACTCAGCGGCGAGTCGACGAATATCGGCAACGGCTCGATCAGCCCCTCAGCCAGGGCCTGGGCGAGATAGTAAGTAACGTTTTGCGTTCGCCCGACGCTGAAAGACGGAATGATAACCTTCCCGCCGCGGGCGACGGTTTCGTTGATGACCGTAGCCAGGCGGGCCTTCATGTCCGTGGGGTTGTGGTGCTGACGGTTTGCATAGGTACTCTCGGTAATCAGGTAGTCAACCTCCGGCAGCGGGTTGGTCGGGTCGCGGAGGATAGGCATATCGAATCGGCCCAGGTCGCCGGTATACAGCAGCCGGATGGGTTTGTCGCCCCGGGCCTGGCTGGCCAATTCGATGAGGATGCAAGCCGAGCCGAGGATATGACCAGCTTCGATAAATGTCGCGCAAGTGCCACCATCGAAGCAGAATTTTTGGCCGTAGTCGATGTGTTGAAATTGCTTCATAGCCGCGGTTGCGTCTTCAACGGTATAGAGTGGCTGAATGTATTCGCTGGGATCAGCGGCGCGTTTGCGGTTCCAGTAGGCAGCATCCTCTTCCTGAATATGGCCTGAGTCAGCCAACATTATTTTGCACAGGTCAGCTGTGGCAGAGGTCGCGAAAATCCGCCCAGCAAAGCCCCGCTTGACCAGCTGGGGGATATTTCCGCTATGATCGATATGCGCGTGGGACAGCAGCAACTCGTCGATTTCGCCGGCCGGGAGCGGGAACGAGAGATTTTTTTCGTTGGAATCGTTTCGCCGTCCCTGATACAAGCCACAGTCCATCGCGATGGTCTGGCCGTGTACTCGCAGCAGGTGCATCGAGCCTGTTACCTCACCAGCAGCGCCATGAAACATCAGCCTGGGCCCGCCATCCGACAAAAACCGCTCCAAATTTTCCGACTTATTCAACCTGTTGGCTCCCTTCGCTACCGCCTTCGTCTATTATATCGGTCAGAAGGTACTGGTGCTTGTATTGTTCGCCTCGGCCCGGGCGTTCGAGGATGGTCTGTCGCTCAGCCTGGGCAAACGAGCCAGGCTGCATCGGGCAAGGCCTGATTGGCCCCAGCCTGCCGTCCTTGCGTTTCGACGCGTATTCGATGTTCAACCTGGCCAGGGCGTCGTCCATCCGCTGGGCCAGGACTTGGGGGTCCAGGCCATCTGCCCGCTCGATTCGCAGCTCGTAGCAAGGCTCGCCGCTACGGCAGAATCGGCCTTGGAGAACGAACCGCTCGATATCGCAGCCAGTCTGCCGCCGGGCCTGGGCCATCGCGGCAACCACCTGATGCTCGGTGATTTTCTCGCCGGTGATGTTGGCGGTGCATGTTCCGCGCGAGAGAAATTCGAACGTCGGCGTTTGGCCTATGAAACCCGTAACGCGGACGCGGTCGTCGAGGTTGTACCGGTACAGCCCCGCCCAGTTTGTTACCACCAGAAAATACTCCCCGCCGACGTCAAGCTCATCTGCTCGGAGAGTTTTTGGCTGGCTTTGCTGGCGCTCATTCGCGGGGATAAACTCCAGGAAGTTGGAGGTAATTTCCGCTACGCCGCTGGGGGTGTTTGGCTCGAGCGGCACGGAGAAGCGACCCTCGCTGGCCAGGAGTCCGATGTCGTGAATCGCTGCGCCCGGGAACAGCTCCCTCAGCCTGCGAAGGTAGAGGCTCAGCGTCCCGCCCGTCCAGTTGGTCAGAAATTCGACATTCCAAAAATGCTTCGGCAGCAATTGTCCGTCCCTGGCCAGGCCTGCTTCCAGCCGAGCTGCCAGGGCTGGGTTTGGCTTGAAGTTTGCGGAGATATTTTTTGGCAAGCCAGTCTGGTTTGTCGCGTCGGACTCCGGCGGGGTGAAGGTTCCGTCCCGCACGTCGCGAATAAGCCTTTCGACCTGGGCCTGGCCTGTTTCAATGAGCTTGATGGTGCTCGAGGGATTGGCGGTGGTGATGAAGGCCACATCCCGGGCGATGCTATGTCGCAAAATGGCGTAATATCTTGTCGTCGGGTCAGCCAGGCTTGCGACCCATTGGGGCACGGCGTACATCCATCGCACGACGCGTTTTTGCGTGCTGGCAAGCAGGCCACTGATGGCGCCGCAAGGTTGGCCTGAGGGACTTAACCTCTCGCTGGAAAACGAGGATATCTGCACCAAGGGCCTAAGCCAGGCCCGAGGATGCTGGCCGAAAACATTGACGCCAAACAGGTTCCACCCGCGGCGGATGTCAGCCAGGAACCGCGGCGTAACGGGGATGTGCTTGGGCTCGCCGGTCGTGCCGCTGGTCATGGAGAACATCAGCACAGGCTGGTCAGCCGGCAGCAGCGAGCCTGGCTCGCCATGCAGCACCCGGCTCATGTAAGGCTGAATATACTGATAGTCGGTAATCGGCACAGCCAGGCGGAAGTCCTCGTAGCTGCGCACCTGCCCGAGGTTGTGGTCTTGGCCAAAGGCTGTTTGGCTGTGGGCGCGGAGAAACTCCGCCAGGAACTTGTCCTGAACGCTGCGTGTCCGCCGATGCGAAGCAAGAAAGCTGCGCAGCTGCCGTTGGGCATGAAGCGCGC
>JAOZNE010000139.1:0-5414 GCA_029933955.1 Phycisphaerae bacterium | reverse complement strand
TCTCTGTCCAGATAAGACCTGGAAAACAAGGGTTTTCGACGCTGTAAAGCTTTGTGTAATTCTTTACTAATCACCTGGTTAACCAACCAACTAGCTACTCAAACCGGTCGGTTTGAATTACCTTATTAAAGGATTAGAAGCCTGTTCAGTGTTAAGGGCTTGCTTATTCCGCGTTAGAGGCCCGTTTATTCAGTATTTAAGGCCCGTTCGTTTAGCCTGCTGCCAATCTCACGCCCAGCCTTGCACCCAATCTCATGCCCAGCCTTACGCCTAATCTCTCGCTCAGCCACACGCCCAATCTCTCGCCGAAAGCCCTTCCCTTATTCTATTTTTACGTTTTGTAAATGGTAAAATGCCATAGTCGAGGTGGTACGTCAAGAGAAATCCGAATTTTTTTTATTTTTTTTTCAGATTTTTTTTCCTTTCTCTTTGTCCTCTCTTCTCGCTTTTTCTTCCGTGTCATTCCCGCGAAGCTTGTCCTCGACCCGATTGGGGAGCGGGAATCCAGTTTTTTTTCTTTGTCTTTTTTTCACCTGAATATTAGATATTCCTTGTTGGATATTGGTTATTCAATGGTCATTGGATATTTGGTCATTGAGCATTTTTTCCATTCGTCATTTTCTATTTGTCTACTGTATGGCGCTATAGAGCATTGCAAAATGTCAGCCCGGGCCTTACCATGCCTTGTTCAAATGACGAACATACTTGGAATATCGGCGTATTATCACGACTCGGCAGCGGCTTTGATCGTCGATGGCGAGATCGTCGCAGCTGCGCAGGAAGAGCGGTTCAGCAGAAAAAAGCACGACTCGCGATTTCCGACCCATGCGATAGACTACTGTCTGGCCGAGGCTGGGCTGTCGGCGGGCGACTTGGACCATGTCGCGTTTTACGACAAACCACTGCTGAAGTTCGAGCGGCTGTTGGAAACATACCTGGCCTACGCCCCGGCTGGGTTCAAATCTTTCGCGAAGGTTCTGCCCTTGTGGGTTCGCCAGAAGCTCCACCTGCAGCGCGAAATGGACAAGGGTTTCCGGCACAAATACAAGGGCCGATATGTTTTCCTGGAGCATCACGAGTCGCACGCGGCCAGCGCGTTTTTCCCCTCGCCGTTCGACGAAGCTGCGATCCTCACCATGGACGGCACGGGCGAATGGAGCACCGCCAGCTACGGCGTGGGGCGGAGCAATAAAATCGAACTGACCCACGAGCTGAGGTTCCCCCACTCGCTCGGGCTGCTGTACTCGGCCTTTACATATTACGCTGGTTTTCGGGTCAACAGCGGCGAGTACAAACTTATGGGCCTGGCTCCGTACGGCCAGCCCGTGTACAAAAATCTCATCCTCGACAAACTAATCGACCTCAAACCCGACGGCTCGTTCCGCATGGACATGAGCTACTTCAACTATTGTCAGGGCCTGACCATGACGGGCCCAAAGTTCGACAAACTCTTCGGCGGCCCGCCGCGGGCTGGCGAGTCGAAAATTACCCAACGCGAGATGGACCTCGCCGCGAGCGTCCAGGCGGTAACGGAAGAAATCGTACTGCGGTGCGTCAGGCACATCGCAGCTGAGACGAAAATGAAGAACCTCGTTTTGGCTGGCGGCGTCGCGCTCAACTGTGTAGCCAACGGCAAGGCCCTGCGTGACGGCGCGTTCGAAAACATCTGGATTCAGCCCGCAGCGGGCGATGCCGGCGGAGCTTTGGGCGCAGCGATGTTCGTGTGGCACCAGCTGTTGGGGAACGGGCGAAAACGAGACAATATAAACGATGTGCAAAAAGGCTCGCTGCTGGGGCCTGGGTTTTCCAACGACGAAATCCGCGATTTTCTCGATGGCCAGGGCGCGACGTACGACTTTTTCGATCGCGACGAACAGCTGTTGAAAGAGGTCGCTGGCGCGTTGGCTTGTGAAAAAGTCGTAGGCCATTTTGCGGGGCGTATGGAGTTCGGGCCACGTGCGCTGGGCAATAGAAGCATACTCGGCGACCCCCGCAGCGAGAAAATGCAGTCGGTGATGAATCTCAAAATAAAGTTTCGCGAATCGTTCAGGCCCTTCGCGCCGAGTGTTTTGCGAGAGCATGTGCACGAATGGTTCGACATGAAGCCTGGTCAGGACAGCGGGTATATGCTGCTGGTGGCGCCGGTGAAAGAAGAGCATCGCAAAGTCCAGGCTGAAAACACGCGAGACCTCGAGGGCATAGATCGGCTTTTGAAAATTATCCGCTCCGACGTCCCAGCCATTACGCACGTGGATTATTCAGCCCGCGTGCAGACGGTGGACCAGGCTCGGCATGGCAGGTATTACGACATTATCAAAAAATTCCACGAGAAGACAGGCTGTCCCGTCGTGATAAACACGAGCTTCAATATCCGCGGCGAGCCTATCGTCTGCACGCCGGAAAATGCCTACCGCTGTTTCCTGGCTACGAATATGGACGTGCTGGTAATGGAAAATTTCGTCCTCCACAAAACCCGCCAACCCCGGGCTAAGCAACACGAAATAGATGAGTATATCGCGAATTTTGAACTGGATTAAAGTAGTCAGTTATCAGTTATCAGTTATCAGTAAAAGCAAAAACAACAGAACACGAATGACACGAATTTTTGTTTTTCTTTTTTGTCATTCCCCAGCACTTATTTGCAGTTTGTTAAAATTATAGACCTAAGCCAGGAGACTTGCGGTGTCTTGAAGTTTTGCAAATAAGTGCTGGGGAATCCATGTTTTCTGTTTTTTCTTTTCAAAAAAAACGTTTTCGCGTTCTTTCGCGTCTTTCGTAGTTGCTGTTTTTGCTTTTACTGATTACTGACAACTTTTTTATCTTTGCGTTCTTTCGCGGTAAATTTTTTTTGTTTTTCAATTAGTGTTCATTAGTGTCCATTAGTGGTTCTTTTTTTTTGTTCGTATCGCGGAGATTAAACTATGGCTTTTTTTGAGATAAAATGGAAACCCTCGACTACGGAGCTTCGCAAGTTTGGCCTCGGCTCTGCTGCGATATTGGCCCTGCTCGGGGCGTGTGTGTTTTGGCGGGAGCATTTGCTGGGCATGGATTTTTCGTCAAAAACAGCTGGGCTGGTCGGCGGTTGGTTGTGGGGTGTCGCGGGGGCGTGTCTTGTTACGGGCTTGGCTTGGCCTGGGGCGTTGAAACCTTTGTACCTGATTCTCACCGCCATTGGCTTGCCGATTGGCTTTGCGGTTTCCTACATAATTCTAGCTGGGATTTTCTTTCTGATATTCCTGCCGATAGGCTTGGTTTTTCGCCTGATAGGCAGAGACGCGTTGCATCGCAAGTTCGACCCCCAAGCCCAGAGCTACTGGAGCGACTACGATGGCCATCCGCCAACAAAAAGATATTTCCGCCAATTCTGATTTTTTGAAATTTTTCGAGATTTTTTTGCTAAAAGTTCTACGGGAGAATATGCGTGTCAAACGAAACTGACAATCAGGCCTGCGAGTTCCAGGCTGAGGCCCGGGGCAGGCGGACTGGCTTGGCGCGGGAGTTTTTCGACTTCCTCAAGCACAACAAAAAATGGTGGCTGACGCCCATCATCATCATAATCCTGCTCGTCGGCCTACTCGTCGTAGTCAGCGGCGGACTGGGCCCACTCATCTACGCACTGGGATAGTTTGCGAAATAGCAAATATCTAGCAGAGACGCTGAGTTCGCAGAGAAAAACAATTTGAAGGGTAGCATGGCTAGACCGCGGCTGTTTGCGGGGTAGCCATGGGGAATGCGACTCGTCAAGCGTGGTTGCAAAAATCGCAACCACGGCACCGGCTTGGTTGCAGGCTGGTGGCCTGCACCACAAAAGACATCACGCTCTTCATGTGCTTCATGGCGAACGTTTGTTTTGCAAACGTTTGTTTTGCGAAATCGCAGGCAGGAAAGACTGCATTAGCAGGAGTTTTCCTTTTTCCGAAAGATGGCAGACGTCGTTGAAGTTCTCGCCGACTTTTGCTATCAGCATATCGGCGTCGACGAAGATGGCTTGCGGGTTTTTCAGGCTCAGGTTTCGGATAATCTCGTTGTGCCTGGCTAGGCCTTTCTTTACGCCCTCTACCGAGCCCCAAAGTTCCACCGCCGAAGGCGCGGGCGATTTTGCGTAGTCGAGCTTCTTGGCTTTGAGGTCAGCTCGGGTGTAATTTTCCGGGACATACCAGCCAAACGTCATCAGCAGGACAGGCTCGTCCCGCTGGGTTGCGAGGTCGAGAATTTTTTGCACGTTGTCCGCAAAAGGCTTGGCTGTCTTAATGTCCGTGCCGTGCGCGATCCACGATTCCAAAGGCCTATGCCTCGGCAAAAACACGCCGACCTTTTTGCTGCTGAGGATGTGGATGACGGTGTATTCGAGCGTGTATGGCAGTGTGAAATAGGTCAGGCCCGGCATGTAGGCTTCCATGCGGTCGACCTGTTTGTACCAGCCCGAGTGCGTGTAATCCTCGCGGAATTTCCCCGGCGGGCAGTTGTTCAGGCGGGTATCGTTCACCGCGTGATAGATGACCACGAGATCGAAATGCTTGTCCTTCAACAGCCTATATTTCGTCAAGCTGTCGCGAGTGGTCAGCCCCGGGTTGGACAGATTGAAAACGCGAGCGGGCTGGCCCGTGATTTTCGACAGGGCCTGGGGGAGAGTGTCGGACTTCAAAGCCAGGCTGCGATGCACGCGGTCCAAAGCGCTGCCGCCCAGGAGCAGCACGTCGAACGTTCCGTTGTCCGGGCCCAGGTCCGCGTTGAGGACGTCGGACTCTTTCAGCTCTTCGTAGAATCGCGAGTACCAGTCGTTCGGGGTGCTGAAGAATGGAACGTCCCGCTTGATCTTCCAATAAACTCTGCTGCCGATCTCGGCGATGACGAGAACGTAGACCAGGAAAATCGCCAGCTTCAACAGCCGACGCCGGAGCGACTTGCGTTTTTTATTTTCAGGCATCGCAAAATTGTAATCGCCCAAACCCCCACATGCCACGAATAATCCGCGGAAGTTTTTTGGCATTTTTTGCCCACGCGAAAAAAGAAAATGCAAAGATTCTGACACGAATGATTACATCGATGAAAATACCATCAGCTGGCGAAACGGAAGCAGGCTCTGCGGCAGCGCAACCCGCCAGGGATAGCCAGCTCAAGGCGACGAATTGTCGTTGGGGTGGCAGTTATACACCTGCTGCCCCATTTTATAACCCGAGACAATTCAGAGCTTTGTTATGCCTAAAAAAAACTGACAAAATAGTCCCACCGAAGGCGGATTCAATATCTGCCGAAGGCAGAAAAAGTCTCTTAACTGTGAAACGGATTTGTCCAATTCACGCTGAACCGGTACAACGCCACGGCACCCACGGCGCCGGGCGTCTTTGTTTTTTTCAATAATTCGTTTTCGCGTTTTTTCGCGTTTTTCGTAGTTTCTTTTTACTGACTCCTGA
>JAOZNE010000397.1:0-1380 GCA_029933955.1 Phycisphaerae bacterium | reverse complement strand
AAAGCCATGAAAAAATCTCACACACAAAGGCAGGCCTGTTTAACATGAGCGGCTTGATTTTCTGGCGGGGTTTCCTGCTTTTCAAACAAGCAGCCCTGTAAGGGCGAAACATACCAGCCCAGGGCAAGGCCCTGGGTTAATGATTGCCCGTCGAAGAAGCCCTGTAAGGGCTAAAAACTTTGAGGCGCCATATACTGTGAAAAAAATAATCCAAAAAACCGCTTGACAAGCATGGGATATGTGGTAGAATTGCGGTTGTCTAAGAATAGTTATACAACTTCAACTGCATGGAGAGCAGCAGATGACCGCTGGCGTGGCTATATCGGAGCGAAACAAACCCCCTTATCGGGTGGTGTACGAGAGCCTGCGGAAAAGTGCCGAAACCGCGGGCCCGGGCGTTCTTATTCCGCCTCGCGCCAAGCTGGCTAGGCAGTTTAATGTAGCGGAGGGCACGATATCGCGGGCGATTGGCTTGTTGAAGGATAAGGGGTTCGCATATGGCCAGCAGGGCAAGGGCACTTATATTTGCGAGTGCAGGCCAAAATCCGCCAAAATCCAGCAAATCGGCTTTCTTTCGCCCGGTTTTGAGCGTGATATCATTTCCCATTCGAGGGGTTTTAACCGTATTTTTCACGAAGACGAAAATTATACCGTTTTGGCTTATACCTCGCAGGCAAGCCTGCGGAAATACAAAGACATCATCGAAAACATCGCCGATAGCGGGCTTAGCGGCATTATTTTGAGCAGTATCGCATCGCTTGACGGCGCGAAGGATGGCATCGACATCAGTTATCTCGCCGAGTCCGGAGTCCCCGTGGTTCTGATAGGAAGAGGCTGGTCTGGCTTGCATTGTGACAGGGTATTGCACTCCCGCCGAGACAGTGCGAGGAAAATGGCAGCCCGTGCCGTGGCTGGGGGATGCCGAAACCCGGGCGTTTTCCTGGAGCATGGCGGCGGGTGCGACGACGGCAACGAGGGTTTTCTGGACGAGCTTGCCTACACTTTCGGGTCTCACGGCATTGAGATAAAGCAGGAAAACATTTTCATGCTGGAGCTTTCGCATATCTGGACAAACGCCCCCGACCCGTTCATAGACTCGTATAATTTCACGAAGAAGGAGCTTGCCCGCGTATCCGGGTGCGACTCGTTGATGTTCCATCGCGACGGGGCTGCGATAGGTGCTCTGCGGGCGTTGCGAGAGGGCGGAATAGAAGTTCCCGAGCAAATCAAGATATTGTCAGGCTATCGGAGCGAGAGCCCGGAGTCTGCCCAGGAAGAGCCTACTGCCGTGGACGCTCGCCCCGAGGAGCAGGCCCGCCTGGCTGCCAAACTACTCAAAAGAAGAATCGAAGGTTACGAAGGCCCGGCGGAAGTGCATTA
>JAOZNE010000396.1:0-1380 GCA_029933955.1 Phycisphaerae bacterium | reverse complement strand
GGTTATTAACCTACCAACTGCTCAGAAACATGGCAAATAAGTGCTGGGACTACTGACTACTGACTACTGAATCCTGACTCCTGAATCCTGAGAAAAAATTTATGCCTCGTGATGATCCTATATTTCGGCGGGAGAGAATCGAACTTGACTTCAAGGACGTTGGGCTGCGTGGTTGTGTGCCCCAGCTGGGTCGGCTACATACCGGCGAGGCTCATTCGTGGAGCCTGCTCGTAAATGAAAACGAGGGAGCGCACGAGGGGATAATAGAGGTGCATTATCTTGCCCGAGGCTCTCAGGTATGGCAGGTTGCGGGCAGGGAATATCGTACTGTGGGCGGCGATGTGTTTGTCGCTCTGCCCGGAGAGCCGCACGAAGCTACCGCGGATATCCTGGAAAGAATACTTATCTACTGGATACGCCTGCGGCTGCCTCCCAAGGACAAGGGCGGGAGATTTCTGAACTTCCCCAAAAAAATCGTCAGCCCAATGATCGACAAACTTTCGGGGATTCATCCCGAGTCGCGGATTTTCAAGGCTTCTTTGCAGCTTCGGCATCTTTTCGACGCGGTTATTCTAGCTGATGCACACGCCAAGGCTGAGATGAAACCTTTGGATGTCTCGTTGGCGTTGTTGGTGTTGGTATCGGAAATCGTCCGGTGCATTGAAGCTGGGGAGGCCAAGGAAAGAACCGGCAATATCGCTGCGGTTCAGGAGTATATCGACGGGCATCTTCAGGACGGCCCGGACGGGGCAGCCTTGCTGACGAACGACGCCCTGGCCCGGGAGGCGAACCTTTCCCGCTCGCAATTTCAGTTCAAGTTTCGCCAGCAGACCGGCATGAGCCCGTCGGAGTATGTCCAGCATAGAAAGATCGAACAAGCTGTGAGCCTGCTTCGCAGTGGCGGGCATACCGTAACCGGCGTAGCGATGCTTTTGGGCTTTGCGTCCAGCCAATATTTCGCAACCGTATTCAAAAAATACACGAACAAGCGCCCCCGAGATTATCTGTAGTAATACAAAGACGGCAATTTGCTCATTCCCACCAATGAGTCCACAGATTTCACAGATTAAAAACTGATTGAGTGAACCTTCGGTTTCACGGATTTTTTTTTTAAGTAATCAGCAAAAGCAAAAACGACAGAACACGAATGACACGGGAGGGCATTGGGCCTTGGTCATTCCCAGCACTTATTGGTCACGCTTCAAAATAGTTGTTGTCTTAAACAAAGAGACTCACGATATCCTATACTCCTGCAAATAAGTGCTGGGGGTATTTGGATATTGGGCGTTTTTTCGTCATTCGGAATTCGTCATTGCTTTCCCCTATTGCCTATTTGCCTATTTGCCTATTGCCTATTTCCCTACAACGAATTTACCTTTT
>JAOZNE010000395.1:0-1382 GCA_029933955.1 Phycisphaerae bacterium | reverse complement strand
CAGCCCAATCAGCCAGCCCAAACAATCAGCCCAAGCAACAGCTACTACGCCCGGCGGGATTCGAACCCACGACCCCAGGTTTAGGAAACCTGTGCTCTATCCTACTGAGCTACGGGCGCAACTATTTATACAGACCTATGTGCCAATTTTGGAAGATTGACGCAAACCCTCAGCCACGCCAGTTGAGTTTATTCGGAGATGACATTACAGTCAAGAACGTGTGCAAATAAACGTGTGTAACAAGAGCCGATTGCAAAACGGTCAATTTTGTCTGGATTTGAAAAAAATGAAAAATTGGCCAGCAATCGTTATCCTATCGTTTTCAGGAGGCTCAAGGATGAGACTGCTGGCCAATTTTGTTACGCGAATTAAAACCGCTCTTCTGCCTGAACTGGAAATCCAAATCGGGCCTCTCTCTGACAAGGAACGGAAGTTTGCACAAATCATCGAAATGATGCAAGTCGATCGTTTCACCAGAAAATTCCGATGGTGCCGCATCGGACGCAAGCCTGCCGCCGAACCGCGATGGCTCACGCGTTTATCGCCAAGGCTGTCTGGAATCTGCCGGGCACCAAAGACATCATCTATCAATTCAACGCCAACGCCGCGCTCCGTCGGCTTTGCGCCTGGGCTTTCCCATGGGAAGTCCCCAGCGAGAGTACATTTTCGCGAGCATTTGCACAGTTCGCCCAGATGGAATTGCCGCGACAGATTAGCTGCAAAATTATCCTCCGCCAGGTGGACTCGTGGAAGGTCCATCTGTAGGGGTCGATTTTTCATTGAAAACACCGCCGGAGTGGCTAAAATCAGTATGTGCCGCGGAAATAAGCCCGCCACACATCGACATCTACAGATTTTCACCCTCGCCGAAACAGTTTTGCAATTAGCTCGTTAGCTGGAAGTTTTTTTTGAGGTTTTGGCTGGAAGTTGTAACTTATTATTTTGTTAGATTTTGCGCCTGTAGCTCAGCTGGATAGAGCAGCGGTCTTCTAAACCGCAGGCCGCAGGTTCGAGTCCTGCCAGGCGCGTTTGAAGTAACTTGCGATGGTTCCTATACTTGGGAACACCTACCGAAAGTCGGTAGTGCGGCTTTTAGCCTGTTTTTGCGCGGTGTTACACCGCGCAAAGCGACGAAAGGACCACTACCGATGCGACGCACCTCCGAAAAAACCTCCGAAAAACGCAAGCAGTCTTTCCCGAAAAAGCACGCGCAAAACCTCTCGCCCGCCGCCCGCCTACCGTCAACGCAAAGGCTACGACCAGGCCATTGAGCCAATTGCAAAACTATTCCACAGCCATCCCATAACACGATGGCTTGACAGCTCTGTAGGAGCGGTATCTTTGTAGAAAAAAGTCAGCCAGCCACAAAGCTCCGTAGGAGC
>JAOZNE010000394.1:0-1387 GCA_029933955.1 Phycisphaerae bacterium | reverse complement strand
AAAAAAAGACCGCCACGAATCAAGCTCCGTAGGAGCGACATCTTAAATTGCTCCAAAAACCAACACAAAGATGCCGCTCCTACGGAGCTAAAAATTCACACCGCCTTTTACTACAAAGATATCGCTCCTACGGAGCTGTCAAGCCATCGTGTTATGGGATGGCTGTGTAAATAATTCGCTTGAGAGTCCGGGAAATATTGCCCCCCATAGCATAAGTAAACTTTCGCACTTTTTGCGAGGTATTATGCTTCCCGTGTGTCATTCCCGCGAAGCTTGTCCTCGACCCAATCGGGAAGCGGGAATGACGCAGGGGGGGTGTTGTCTCGTGGGATTATTGTCATGTTCGGACGATTTTCCGGAGATGTATTTAATTATGAAATATGTATAAATCCTTGTTTAACAGAGGTAAATGCTATAAAAAAAGTGCGAGAGTCTACTACGCCAAGCCCTTCTTGTCAGTAAATAGATGGCCAAATAGATGGCCATTGCAGACTCACAGCCTGTTCACGGGAATGGTACGGGGGAGCTGACGAATTTCGGGTTGTTTTTTGTTGGCAGGCCGGGCCTTGCAACTGGCGGACAACTGGCGATATACTCTGCGGGAGGTTTTCGTTGGAAGTGTGCGAGCAAAATCTCAGAAAGGACGAAGCATGGCCAGGGTAAAAGTAGGCATTATCGGCGGCAGTGGATTGGGCGAGTCTCTCTGCGGAAAAACCGACGGCGAAAAGGTTGGCATGGACACGCCGTTCGGCAAGCCCAGCAGCGATATTATCCAAGCCAATTGGCAGGGGACGGACGTTGCCGTTCTCAACAGGCATGGCGAGGGACACATGATCCCGCCTGGCTCGGTCAACTATCGGGCGAATATTTTCGCGATGAAAGAACTAGGCTGCACGCATATCATCGCCAGCGGTGCGGTCGGCTCGCTGCGGGAAAACATAGCTCCCAAGCATTTGGTGATAGCTGACCAGGTAATCGACAAAACCACTCGCAGGGTGGGCACGTTCTTCGAGGACCTTGCGGCTCACGTCGAGTTCTCCTCGCCATTTTGTCCGGTGCTCCGCGAACACCTGCTGGGTTGCGCCCCGGCTGTGGATACCACGGTACACGACGGCGGGACGTATGTGTGCATGGAAGGCCCCGCCTTTTCCACCAGAGCAGAGAGCGAGATGCACCGTGCCTGGGGCGGCGACCTGATAGGCATGACAGTAATGCCCGAAGCCAAGCTCGCCCGCGAAGCTGAGATAGCATACGCCCTGGTAGCCTTGCCGAGCGACTACGACTGCTGGAGGCCTGCCCCAACTGAGCTTGACAAACATAGGCTGCTCAAGGAAATCATCGGCAACCTTATAGAAGCTACCGGCAACGCGATCGAACTTATAAAAGC
>JAOZNE010000393.1:0-1392 GCA_029933955.1 Phycisphaerae bacterium | reverse complement strand
ATTTATTCAGGGGGAGGTGTTGGCTCCGCTCCGTCAGGTGCCGACGATGGCTATCCTGGCTCCGGCGGAGCTGGCTAAGGAAGACTACCTTTATGACGGCGAGAAAAACCGTTACAAGCCTTTCAAGCAGCTGTTTCGTGCCGGGTGGATCAACGCCGAGCGATTCACCGATCTGAATCGTCGGTTTCTTCTCCAGGGCCAACTGTTCCAAAAGGTCTTGGCGAGCAAGCCCGTAGGCCCGTGTGAAATGTACCTGTCCCTCCGGCCACGCATAACCGTCAAGCAGTACATCAGGCCTACGATTGCCGGTGCGATGCTCAGCGTGGGAACTGGGCTGCTCTACAATATCCTGGGCGGGCCCGAGGCTTATCGTCAGGTTGAATGTCAAATTGAAGTCGAGCTGCTCGGCCCGGGTGGCAGGCACATAACCACATATATTTCCAATCGCAAATCGGCAGAGCGTGCCGTTGCCGATCGGCCTTGGCAGCTGGGGCCGCTTGTCAGCTATGCGTATACCAAGGCCATGGAGGATATCGCCAATCAAATATCCGTCGACAATGACATGCTCATGCGTGCCCTGACCGCGGACATGGCGAGCAAGGGCGTAGTTCCCCTGGCAAGCAGTGCCGTGCGAATAAATGTCAACACGCCAAAGGGCGTCGTCATCCGCCGACAGAATACGCTTATCTCCGGGCAAATCGTCGGGATGAACGGGCCTGCTACGCTCAGCTGGTATCTCAACGGTTCCAAGGGCGGCAATGTAGCGTTGAAAGACACTACAGCTGAATCGGTGAAAGAGTTCTCGTTGAGAGTGCCATTCTCCAAAGGCATCGAGAAGGTAACCCTGGCTTTGCACAGCCAGGCAGCGGGCGGAGCGGTGTCGGAATTGGCCCGGACAGAGATGGCTTATCTTTGCATTCCGCGCGACACTATGCCTCTGCCGGAAGTCCGCCAGCGGTGGGCTGTGATTATCGGGGTCAGCGATTATGCCAACGGCGGAAGTCGATTTCCGGACTTAAAATACGCTGCCCGCGACGCCGAGGCCTTTCGACAATTCGTGCTCTCTCCACGTAGCGGTGGCTTTGACGAAGACCGCGTGCTGTGCCTGCTGGACGAGAAGGCGACGAACAAGAATATCAGACATGCCCTGTTCGAGTTCCTGGCCAAGGCGGGCAAGGACGACCTGGTGGTGATATTTTTCTCAGGCCATGGCATGCCACAGGCTGGCGGGGAAAATTTCTTCATGCTCTGTCACGACACCCACCCGGACAGGCTGGCTTCGACGGCGTTTCCGATGTGGGATATCGACACTGCACTACGGCGGTTTATCAAGGCTCGGCGTGTGGTCGTCTTTGCCGATGCGTGCCACGCGGGCGTCATCGCCAGCCAGCC
>JAOZNE010000138.1:0-5470 GCA_029933955.1 Phycisphaerae bacterium | reverse complement strand
TCGCTCCTACGGAGCTGTCCATCTTACCTACTGATTATGGGATGGCTATAAAATTTATTGAAAAAGTGTGAACAGATACCGGAAAAGCTAGTGCCTCTTATATGAATGACAAAAAAATAAAAACGAAAATTCGTGTGACTCGTTTTAATTCGTGTCATTCGTGTTCTGCTGTTTTTACTGATTACCAATAACTGACAACTGGCTGTTTTGAAGGGTTAAATTATGGCTACGCAAGATGTTAAGGATAAGCAGGCCCAGCGTCGTCGGGGTATATTGGCTTCTGCTCAGCGGGTTTTTGCCGCCAAGGGCTATGCTGCCGCTTCGGTGGACGAGATAGCCCTCGCTGCGGGCGTGGCTAAGGGGAGTATTTACAACTATTTCCGGAACAAACAAGACCTGTTCGCCCAGCTGTTCGCTGAGTCCATGGCCCAGATGCGAAGCCAAATCGTCCAGGTTATGGACGAGGATATCTCAGCTCAGGAGAAGCTCGCCAGGCTGTTGGATATGGGCTTCGAGCGGGTGATTACGGATGATATGAAAGTGGGTCAGCTGGCGTTGGAGTTTTGGGCTGGTGCGGTTCGTCAGGGCCAGGCTGGGCCCTTGGCTGAGGTTTTTAGCGAACTTTACGACTGGTATCACAGCGTGCTGGTTGGCCTGTTGCATCTGGGTCAGCAGCGGGGCGAATTCGAGCTGAAATACGACGTCGACGTTAGTGCAACGCTAATGATGGCTGTGCTTGACGGACTTTGGCTCCAGTCGCTCCTGGGCGTTGTCAGCGTGGGCAAGGAACATATCGAGACGCTCAAGCAGGTGATTTTCGCGTCGCTGGTGAAGGATGTTAAGTGATGAAAACTGAAAAACAGCGAACCACGGATGAACACTGATGATATTTATTCAAAAAACCTTCATGTTCTTCAAGAGCTTCATGGTGCAATTCGCTCGTGAGCTTCATAGTGTAATTCGCTTTGGTGTGTTTTGTAGTTCGGTGAAAGAGGTTAACTGATGAAAACGCAGACGAAAATAACGAAGGCTGAACCAGTTCGAGAGGGCAGGGGGGCTGGGAAGAGCTGGTTTGGCAGGCACCTTAGCGGCGCGTTGATGGTCGTTGGCGTCCTGGCGGTGGTTGCGGGGCTGTGGATGTTTTTGCCCAAGCGAAACGACGAGCAGGCCTCGACGCCCCTGCCTGCTGTGCCGGTGCGGGTTTTGGTTATTCAGGCCAGGCCTGACGTGCCGGACTCGTTTCGCATACTAGGCTACGTCGAGCCGGCTTGCATTATAAACGTAGCTGCGGAAGTGCCGGGTCGCGTGATCGCCTATGCAGGCCGGGCTGATAAGGTTGTCCACAACAGCGTTCGCACTATAAAAAAGGGCCCAGCCTCAGCTGGCGTGCTGGACGAAGGCGACCCGGTTCGCACGGGTCAGCCTATATTGTATCTCGACACGGACTTGCTCCAGGCTGACTGCGACCGCAGCCAGGCTGACTACGATTTCGCCAAGCGCGAAGCTGTTCGGATGCAAAAAGTCTTCGACAAAAACGTAGCTACCAAGGCTGAGCTTGACATGGTTTTGAAGCAGCGCGACGTAGCCAAGGCAATCCTGGATAATTGTCAAGCCCAGCTCGAACGGACTATTATAGTAGCTCCAGCTTCGGGCGTGCTGAACAAGCTCCCCGCTGAGGTCGGCGAATACGTTCAGCCTGGCAGCCCGGTCGCCCAGATTGTGGACATGCGAAACGTCAAGGTTGTCCTGGACATCCCCGAGCGCGACGTAGCCTATCTGAAGGTTGGGCAGAAGCAGGACATTTTCTTCGGGCCTGAGGACTCGCAAAAAATGACGGGGAAAATTACATACATCAGCGAGCTGGCAGACCCCAAAACCCACACGACCAGGCTGGAGATAACGGTGGACAATTCCAAAGGCCTATTGCGTAGCGGGCAGATGGTCTACGCCAGGCTCATCAGGCGGATTTTGAAAGATGTGATAATGATCCCGCTAAAAGCCGTCGTGCCGCTGGAGGAGGGATACGTCGTGTATCTCAGCAATGCGGGCCACGCTGTCCGTCGAGAGATTACGCTGGATTCCAGCATGTTTCGCGACGATCACATACGCGTAACCAAGGGCTTAGCCAGGGGCGACAGGTTGATACTCGAGCCTAACGTCGGGCCGGGCCAGGCTATAAAAGAGGTTGAAAATGCTGCTGAGTAACGCTGCCATCCGAAACCGAACCACCGTGCTCGTGCTGGTGCTGATAATCGTCCTCATGGGGCTGAGCAGTTACATGACCCTGCCGCGTGAGTCCGAGCCTGACGTGCCCGTGCCGTTCATCACCATCGTTACAGCTGACCCTGGCGTCTCGCCGGGGGATATTGAGAACAGCATTACCAATAAAATCGAGCAGAAGCTCTCCGGACTAAAGGGCATGAAGGAGATAACCTCCACCAGTGCCGAGGGGGTATCGACCATCGTGGTGGAGTTTTACCCGGACGTCGACGTTGATGTAGCTCTGCAGCGGGTCAAGGACAAGGTAGACCTCGCCAAGAGCGACCTGCCGCAAAATACCGACGATCCCGTCGAGCCTGTCGTCTCGGAAGTGAACCTGGCTGAGCGTCCTATCATGCTTGTCAGCATCTCCGGGCCTATCTCGCCGGTTCGTCTCAAAGCTATCGCCGAGGAACTGGAGGACGAGTTCGAAGCCATCCCCGGCGTGCTGGACGTCAACGTGCTCGGCGCGCTGGAGCGTGAGATTGTCCTCGAGGTGGACCCCGACCGCCTGGGGCGGTATGGGCTGACCCTGGCGGAGTTGTTAAAGCTCATCCCCTCGGAAAATATCAACCAGACAGCAGGGGGGCTGGAGACCGAGGGCGTGAAATTTAACATTCGCGTCCCAGCTGAGTTCGCCAAGCCTGATGAGATCGACAAGCTCCCCCTGGCTGTGCGAGACGGCAGGACTATTTACCTCTCCGACATCGCCACGGTGCGGGACACCTTCAAGGACAGGGTCAGCTACTCCAGGCTGGACGGAGCTGACAGCATTACCATCGAGATAAAAAAGCGTATCGGCGAGAACATCGTGCCCATCGCCCAGCATGTAAAAGCGATCTTGGCCCATGCTCGCAGGCTGGCTCCAGCTGGGGTGAAGTTCGAGCTGACGTTGGACAAGTCCGAGCAAATAGGCCTGATGGTTGCCGATTTGGAAAACAATATCCTCACCGGGCTGATTCTGGTTTTCGCGGTGCTGTTGTTGTTCATGGGTTTCCGCTCCAGCCTTATCGTAGCGATGGCGATTCCGCTGAGCATGTTGCTGAGTTTCGTGATTTTGCAAGCCCTGGGCATAACGTTGAACATGGTGGTATTGTTCAGCCTGATTTTGGCGTTGGGTATGCTGGTGGACAACGCCATCGTCATCGTGGAAAACATTTATCGTTACATGGAGCTGGGCCATGGCCGCGTCGAGGCCGCCATGCAGGGCACTGCCGAGGTGGCCTGGCCCGTCATCGCATCTACCGCCACGACGGTGGCTGCTTTTTCGCCGTTGCTGTTCTGGCCTGGCATTATAGGCGATTTCATGCAATACATTCCGATGACAGCCATCGTCGTGCTGAGCAGTTCGCTGTTCGTGGCCATGGTGGTCTCGCCGGTGGTTTGCTCTCTATTGGCCAGGCCTGCCAAGGCGAAGGACAAAACCGCCGGGCCGGGTCGATTCGTCCGAAGCTATAGCAGGGTGCAGCAGGCTGCGCTGAACCATCCCGCGGTAACCGTCGTCATAGCTTTTGGACTGCTGGCCGCGGTTGGCATAACCTACAGCCGGCGCGGCAGGGGGGTCGAGCTGTTTCCCGCTATGGACCCCAACCAGGTGGACATTTCCATCGAGGCTCCCCAGGGTACGAACATCCGTCAGACCGACCGTCTAGCCAGGCTGGTGGAACGCCGAGTCGAGACGCTTCGGCAAGACCCGCGCGGGTTTGACCGATTCGACAATATCGTTGCCAGCGTGGGCCGCGATGGGGAAGGACACCTCGCCACGGTCAGGGTGCTTTTTCCAGACTTTGAAGACCGCAAAGTCTGGGCCCGGGATGTGATGGCGGATATTCGCAAAATCATCGCGGACATTCCCGGCGCGGATGTCAAGGTGCAGGAGCTTCGCAAAGGCCCGGTGCAGGAAGGAGCTGTAACCGTCCGCGTCATCGGCGAGGATATGAAAAAGCTCCAAGCCATCAGCGACGATATAAAAAAGACCATCGAGACCGTGCCGAATCTGGTCAACCTCCGCAGCGATATGGACACCGTCAAGCCCGAGCTGGTTTTCGTGCCGGATCGCAAACGCATCAGCGCCCTGGGCGTCAGCACCGCTACGATATCGAACTTTCTAAAGACAGCTGTGTTCGGCACGAAGGTCGGCGAGTATCGACAGTTCAACGACGAATACGATATCCGAATTCGCCTGCCCCTGGCCGAGCGGAACGACATCAACGACATCCTTCGCCTTCGCGTGCCGACCGAGGCAGGCCAGTCCGTGCCGATAAGTTCGCTGGGGCAGTTTCAGTACAGGCCCGGCATGGGAACTATTCATCGTATCGACCGCGACCGGGCGGTTTCCATTACCGCTGACGCCGAGGGCAGGCTGGGCAGCGCGGTGTTGGGTGACGTGCGGAAAAGGCTTGCCAAGCTCAACTTGCCCGCGGGGTACAAGCTGGTCTACGCCGGCGAAAAGGAAGAGCAGGACAAAGCCTCAGCCTTTCTCTCCAAGGCCTTTGGCTTGGCCTTGCTGCTTATCGTTTGCATTCTCGTGATGCAGTTCAACACGCTGTCCGTGCCGCTGATTATTATGACGACGGTTATTCTTTCGCTGGTGGGCGTGTTCGTGGGCTTGCTGGTTTTCGATATGCCGTTCGGCATTATCATGACGGGCGTGGGCGTCATCAGCCTGGCTGGGGTGGTGGTGAACAACGCCATCGTCCTGCTGGACTACACCCGCCAGCTTCAACGCCGAGGTCGCGGGCTTATAGACGCGGCTATCGAAGCGGGCGTTACCAGACTTCGGCCTGTCATGCTCACCGCGACGACAACCATCCTGGGCCTGATACCCATGGCTACGGGCGTGAGCTTCGACTTCCACGCGATGACCCTGGCGACGCAAAGCTCCGCAAGCCAATGGTGGCGGTCCATGGCCTGGGCGGTAATCTTCGGCCTGGCCTTTGCGACGATGCTGACCCTGGTGGTCGTGCCAGCCCTGTATGTCATGCTATATAGACTAGCCTCGCACTTCGGCCTGGGAGGTCTGACCAAACCAGAAGACGAAAAACACGCCCGCCCCGCACTGGCATTGGAAGATTTTTAGAGGAGAAGTCAGGATTCAGGAGTCAGGCCCAGCACTTATTTGCAATGTACGGTAAGTGGTCAATGTGAACGAAGAAATAACAACTTTGGATTTTTGTAAATAAGTGCTGGGTTGCATGGCAATTTGCTACGG
>JAOZNE010000392.1:0-1393 GCA_029933955.1 Phycisphaerae bacterium | reverse complement strand
TGAGTAGCTGTGCAGAGTACAGATGTTACACCATAGTTTAGCGACAGTTCTTTGATTACTTCAAGGCAGGGCTTGAGCTTCTCAACAGGGATTGTCTGCACTTCATCAAAAATAATGATGCTGTCAGCCACATTATGTAGCTTACGGCATTTCGATGTTTTGTTGGCATAGAACGAATTGAAAAACTGCACATTGGTGGTTACAACCACCGGAGCATCCCAATTCTCGGATGCGAGATATGTTTTCCAGTCAGCTTCGTCGGGAATGAAGTTGCAGTGGTGTTCCAGCACAGCATCGTTGCCGAGCATTTCCCGAAACTTCTTTGCATTTTGCTCAATAATGCTTGTGAAAGGAACTATGTAGATAATTCGCCGTTTCCCGTGTCGTTTTGCATGTTTCAACGCAAAAGCCAACGATGCCAGCGTCTTGCCTCCGCCCGTCGGAACAGTCAGAGAAAATAGGCCCGGTTCCTGACACGCTTTTTCTAGACAGTCTTGTAAAACTGTCTCACGCTGCTGGTTAACAGCCATTGTTAAATCGGCCTTTTCACGCAATTTGTTGAATTCGTTCCAAAACCGTCTGTGCAAATCCTCGATTCGGGGATAACTAGAACGCCAGGCGGACTTTTCTTTATTCAGCGATTCTTCCGTGTCTAAATAATCAGCATCAACCAAACACGAAAAAACCATCCGAACAAAAAACTGAAGCTGAAAACCAAACCGGTCTATCTCTGTGGTCCGAAAAAGATCGGAAGGAACTTCAGGAGTGCCTAGCTGGAATTTTACTGTTGGGTATTTCTTTTTCAACTGCGTTTCCAACGCCGATTCCGGTGAGTCATTCCAGTTCGGTAACCCGGCATGATGTCCTGCGATCGCATAGGCCAACAATTTGCCCGCTTCCCTGGAGTGCATATAGAGATGCTGAGCACCAATAGCGGCGTGGGTTGGATGCCCTTCGTAAAATTCCGCAAATTTATCCGTAATCTCATTTGCATGTCGCAAGAAAGCCTGCCAGGGTAGAGTACCCTTCCCCAGGTCATGCCACCTCCCCGCAATCTCGCCCCACTTGGCTGCGCCAAACACAGCTGCGAATTCCCGGGCCAACTCTCCTACCCCAGCCAGATGATCCTCCAGTCGCTGCCATCGCTCGCGAGAAGGGTCATTCTCACATGAATGTGCGTAGAAATTATTATTGCTCACGTTACCCGCCATGCGAATCTCCACCGATCATGCCCACTTCTTTTATGTATATATCGCTTCGGCACGAATCAGACAAGTTATTTTTCGAAATCTGTTCTGGCTGCAAAGATTTTGGAAATTTATCCATCAGCGTCTTCGCCTTGACGGTGGGCTGATGCGGTGGTTGTTGTGGTCTGATTGGTGGCGGTCGTTTG
>JAOZNE010000137.1:0-5524 GCA_029933955.1 Phycisphaerae bacterium | reverse complement strand
TTCACCCTGGCTGGCTATAGCGTCGCTGGCGAGGAGTCCGTCATCGTCGTGCCCGAGTTGGACATCGTATTCGACATCGGCAAGTGTCCGCGCGAAGCCCTCGTGCCCAACAACGTCCTGCTAACGCATGGCCACGCCGACCACAGCGTCGGCTTGCTGTACTATTTTCACCAGCGACACTTCCAAAGCAACGCCGGCGGCAGGGCCTATGTGCCGGAAAATCTCGTCGAGCCGCTGCACGGGCTGTTTCGAGCGTGGGGCCGAGTGGAGGGTCATCCGCCACCATATGAACTGGTGGGCGTGTCGCCGGGGGACGAGTTCGAAATCCGGCGGAACCTGCTCGTGCGGTCTTTCCCGACGAAGCACATCCGCGGCTCGCTGGGGTTTTCCGTTATCGATGTGCGATTCAAGCTCAAGGAAGAATACCTGGGCCTGGGAGGGCATGAACTGGTCAAGCTCAAGAATCAGGGCATCGAGATTACCCATCGCAACGAGGTGCCGCTGGTAGCGTATCTGGGCGACACCGCGCCGAAAAATTACTCCGCCATCCCGGCTGTGCGCGACGCCCGCGCGCTGCTGATCGAGTGCACGTTCTTCGACGACGAGCACAACTCCCGAGCCTGGGCGGGCAAGCACATGCACATAAAAGACCTGCCGCAAGTACTCGAGGGCATGGGCAACGAGCGAATAATCATAACGCACATCACCCGCAGAACGAACATAGGCCTGGCCCGCAAACTCCTGCGAAAAACGCTCCCCGCCGAGACGCTGAAAAAAATCACAATCCTGATGAGCAGAGAACACGCGGTAAATGACGGATGACAAAGGGCCAATTTCCAATACCCAGCCAACCAATCATTCAGTCTGTTCAATAAGTGCTAATTGCAAAACTGCAGGTTTAAGCAAAATGTTTGACGCGGGCCAGCGGTGCGGGTATCGTAGTGGCTGTGATGTTCGGATATGTTAACCAACACATGAGGATAAACTGATGAAAGTTACGGCAAAAAGTTTTATTTTGAATCTTTTCACTTTTTTTGTACTTGTCACAATTGGAACAATTATCACAGCCAGGTCTTCATTTGCAGCAAGCCCAGATGACCTTCTTGTCGGGGCAAAGAAAAGCGTCGCCCGCGTGGAAAAGAAGGCCGATGCAGCCCAGCTGCGATGGCAGAAAAAGCTAGCTTTCAAAAAATCAGGCAAGGTAAATGTGGTTTTCCAAGCCGTATTTCAGGTCGAGAATCCTGAGCAGTTTGCGTCGCTGACGCTTGAAAAACCGCTTAATATCCAAAACCTCACCATCAACAGTCAGGCTGTCCCCGTTCCGCTAAAGGGCATGAGATATAGCGCGATACCTGGTGTCCCCGTGTCGTTGCTGAAGAAAGGTACCAACACGCTCCAAGCTACCTGGACGCAGCAAGTCAGGGCTCGAAAGGACAAGAAAACCGGCAAGATTTCCCTTTCTCCAAAACTTATTGACGCGGCAAAATTAAAGATTCGTTTGCTCGGGCTGAAAGCCTCGGCTCTAAGTTTCCAGACCGGTCCAGTCCTGGGCTACGCCGGCGAGAATTTTTTTACAGTTAGCTGTCGCGTGAACATCCCAGCCAGGGTCGCCCTCAAAGTCAATGGCAAGCGATACGCGTCAAAACCCGCGTTATTCCACTCTTTCAAGGCCAAGGGCCTGGCTGCGGACACGCGGTATCACTACTCCCTCAAGGCATCTCTTGTCGGCAGCGATGTCGTCGTTTCGACAGGTCCATGCGCGGTGCGGACCCTGCCTGCTGGCGGAAAGTTTACATTTGTCATTTTAGGCGACAGTCGAACCTTTCCAAAAGATTGGGCAAAAGTAGCCCAAGCCGTAGCTAAAACCAGACCCGCGTTGGCGGTGTTCGTCGGCGATATGGTTACCGCTGGTCGCATCGATAGTCAGTGGGACGAACAGTTTTTCAGCCCGGGCAAAAACTTCTTCGCTACCATTCCTTTCTTCGGCATAATTGGCAATCACGAGCAGAATTGCCCGCTGTTTACGCGAATATTCCCAACGCCAGGCGATAAGAACTGGTCGCAGAAAGTCGGCTCGGTGCTGTTTGTAGGTATCGACGGAGCAATGAACTGGGCCCCCGACAGCAAGCTTGCCAAATGGCTCGACGGCGTCCTTGCCAAGTCCGACGCAAAGTTTGTTTTCCTCGCCAGCCATTACCCAGCCTGGACTTCGGGACACCATGGCCGCCTGAATAAAGATGGACGCCCCCGGGAAAAATCCCTCCGACAGGCGCAGGACGTTATCATGCCGCTCCTGAAAAAATACAACGCCACGGCAATGTTCGCCGGACACGACCATATCTACGAACGCTCCGAGCCTGCCGACGGCGTTACCATGGTCGTAACAGGCGGAGCTGGGGCACCGCTGTATGGCAAGGTTAAAAACGCGAAAAAACAAAACCCCCACTCCAGGGCGTTCGCCGCCAAGCACCACTACTGCCTGCTGACAATCGACGGCGACACCTGCACAATGAAAGTCTTCACACCAAAAGGCGAGCTAATAGACACACGCACTTGGGCAGGACGAAAAGGGAAATAGAAAACCAACAGGGCAATGCCCCCCCCGTGTCATTCCCGCCAAAGCGGGAATCCAGAGAAACTCGCCGGGTTTCAAATTTGCCCAAGGAATAACAAAAAAAGAAAAAACTTGGACGGGAGGTCCAAGCCACGTTTTTCTCGTATTTTGTGGTGTCTTTTAGATACTTCGCTTGGCTACGATAACCCGAATGCGGTCGCCGACGTTTTCTGCCCGGTCGGATATGTGGGCGATGTTCTTGATGAGGTCGCGGAAAAGTATCGTCTCGATTCCCTTGTCAGGCTCGGAAAAAACCTGCTCTATCAGCACAGCTTCAACATTGTCCACTTCGCTTTCCAGCTCGTCGACCTTGCCGACGATGACCGCGGCGTTTGTGAAATCGGAAAACAGTTTCTCCGCAGCCTGCACCATCGCCGCAACCGTTCGGCAGCAGATGTCCACAAGCTGCAACAGCTGCGGAGCGTATCGTTCGGGGATGGCTATGTGCTGATTCCATATCATGCGGATCGCGGACTCAGCCTGGTTTGGCACTTTGTCCATAGTCTCAAGCAGACCCATGATGTCGCCCCGAGACTCGGGAAAGAGCGACTTGGAATACATCAAGACCTCGATGTCCTGGCGAATATCGTCAGCCTTGCTCTCAGCCTTGTGAACCTCGTCGAAGGCAACCTTGGCCCTGGCCCGGTCTGGCTGGGAGCAATACTGCTCCACAGCTCGTTGAAAAGCCCCCGTGCACTCCAGCACGCTCGAACAATACTCCGACATCTGTGATTGAATCTTTTTCTGCTTGTTTACAAATAGCATAATTTTTCCGTTTCCGTAAACTTCATTAAATCAGACTCGCTCCAATACCAGCCAGTCTCGCAATACACTTCTATACAGGCCAATATATCGATCGCGGAGCTTTTTAACAAGAGATTATTCTTATAGCCCAGCCTTCAATGTTACGAAGTTCTTCGTTACTTATCATCCTGCTGTCGGATAGTACGCTGTGTATGAAAGCCAGTGCTGGCCAATCAACGGCAAAGGGCTGGTTGCTGTGTTTGCAACGCCGCCACACGCGAAATAAAATTTTCTATCAGTGGCGTTTTGCATTCATTCATCCGCCGGGCCACGCTTGTCAAGGGGCGTCTTGGACACCGCCAGAATATCATTTGCAAGTTTATGGGCTTGGGTTCCAAATTCATCCGGATCGATTTCATCGATCAGGTTCCAACTATCAAGATAGCCTCCTGGATTATTGGCGATGTTCAAAACAAACTTACGCATCGCAACGAGATAGGTATCCTCGTCCTGGTAGCGACTGGCTGAGGCGCCTATCTCGGCGCGGAGAAATTCGGACACTTCGCCTGACCGCCCAATGAGCACCCGATATGCTTCTCGTGTTAAGAAATCTGTATCCATTGTTTCAATGTACAGAAAATTGCAGAGCATCACAATACCCATGCTCGCAGGATATATTGGGCCAGGAAAATCGCGGCGATGGCGTAGACTATCAGCGGCACTTTGCGAGGCTGGCGGGAGCAGAGATGGCCTAGCGCGTAAAAAATAAAACCCGCGCCGATGCCCGTCGAAATACTCATGGTCATGGGGATTATAATCATCGTCAGGAAGGCTGGTATGTAGTTGCGGGCATCGGCGAAGGACAGTTCCTTGACCGACCGCAGCATCATGCCGCCGACCAAAATTAAAGCCGGCGCGATCATGGGATATTTGTGGACATTCGGGGCCACCTCGACTCCGCCGGCGATGACCTGAATCAGCGGCTGAAAAAACATGGCTGCGAAAAACAGCACCCCGACCACCACCGCCATCAGGCCCGTTCTCGCTCCGGCCTGCACGCCGGCGGCAGACTCGATATAACTCGTAACCGTGCTCGTGCCGAGGGCTGCTCCGCATATCGTACCGGCTGCGTCGGAAGCCAGCGCCCGATGGGCTCGCGGCAAGGCACCGTTCTTGTCCAGAAGTCCAGCCTGCGAGCAAACGCCCGTCAGCGTGCCCACCGTGTCAAACAAATCCATCATCAGCAGAACCAGCACAAACACCAGCAGCTCGATGAGATTCCCGCCGTCAATCGATTTCCCCAGCTGGCTGAATCCCAGTATAAACCCGCTGGCGGTTTTGTCGATGCCGCCGGGCAGGCCCGCAATTTGTTCCGGCAGACCGATCAAGCCCGTCGCCATGCCTGCCGCTCCCGTAGCCAACATCCCCAGCAATATCCCGCCTGGAATTCGTAATGTTATCAGCACGAATGTAATGGCTGTGCCCGCCGTCGCCAGCAGCCCGACATGATTCCCCTCCCAGCCCACGAGCGAAGGTGCGGGCGAAAACGAAATAATATTCCCATACCATAGCCCCACCACCGTAACCAGCAGGCCTATGCCGATGGTGATTCCGACCCGGATGCTGGGGGGTATCGCGTTCATGACATAGGTGCGGAACCCCACGAAACTGAGGATCAAAAAGAGTACGCCCGAGCAAAACACCAACACCAAAGCCTGTTGCCAATTCACATGAAATGTCCCAGCCGCTGCCCCCACGCCGCAGAGCGTAAAGACGAAAAAGAAATTCTCGCCCATCCCCGGCGCCTGCGCGATGGGATAGTTGGCGTAGAGTCCCATCAATATCGAAGCCACCCCCGCGGCGATGCAGGTAGCCATGATAACCCCGCCGACATCCATACCCGCCACGCCCAGCACCGCAGCCTGCACGAAGATAATATAGCTCATCGCCATGAATGTCGTTACGCCGCCAAGAACCTCGCGGCCAACCGTACTGCCATGCTGTCGAATCTGAAACATAAGGCTCCTCGAAAATAACCGCCACCAGGCGTAGTGGTTAAATTGATGAGTATCTGCATAAGGCGACTAAAGTGAGCCAATTGCAAAACTATTCGGAAATGTAGCACAGTCGCCCTCGGCTGTGTTTAACTTGCTATATTTCCAGTGT
>JAOZNE010000391.1:0-1411 GCA_029933955.1 Phycisphaerae bacterium | reverse complement strand
CGACGCGTATTTTTAGAGTTTGGCAACGTCATTTGGAATTCGTCATTTGCTGTTTCCCCTATTTGCCTATTGCCTATTCCCTGTTTGCCTATTATTCTTTCGTCATGGCTGAAAATACCGCAACACCACAGGCAAGGAGCGACGATCCGCTCTCGCTATATACCGAGTTGACCCAGCTGATCGGTGGCTTGGCCCACGAGATAAAAAATCCGCTCTCGACCATCAGCCTGAACCTCAAGCTGCTCGGCGAAGACCTGGGCCGATATCGTGATGACGAGCATCGCAGGCTACTGCGACGGCTGGACAGGGTGCAGGGCGAGGCGGAGCGTCTCAGGCTGATATTGGACGACTTCCTCCGCTATGCCGGCAAATACGAGCTGCACCTCAAGCGGGTAAACCTGCGGGAACTTCTCGGCGAGTTGCGAGACTTTTTCCTACCCCAGGCTGAGGCTTGCGGCGTGGTGCTGCGGGTCTCCAAACCGCCCGGGCCTCTCTGGAGCAACCTCGACGCGAACCTTATCAAGCAGGCTGTGCTGAACCTGATGATAAACGCCACCCAGGCTATGAGCGAAGGCGGCGAGCTGATGGTGAACCTCACCAGCCAGGCGGGCCAGGCCAGGTTGGAGGTTATCGACACCGGAGCTGGAATTGCACCCGAGGCGATGGACTCGATTTTCCGGGCATACTGGTCCAGCAAGCCCGACGGCAGCGGCCTGGGCCTAGCCACAGCCAGGCGAATAGCACGAGAGCATGGCGGCGACCTGACTGCAGAATCCGAGCCGGGCAAGGGCACGCGATTCCTCCTGGAACTACCCCTGGCAGAAGAACTCGCGCCAGGCATGACAAGTTAGCGCGACAGCGCATTTAACTTATCGAGCGAAGCCTGGCGATCCGCTCGCCGGTCGGCGGGTGCGTGCTGAACACGCTGCCTCGGGACTCTTTGTCCCGGGCCTTCATTATGGGGTGGACGATGTACAGCGGCGCGGTCGCTCGGTTGGCAACCTCCAGCACCTCGGTTTGGCCCGCGAGTTTTTCCAGCGCGCTGGCCAGGCCTTGCGGGTTGCGGGTTAGCTCCGCGGCTCCGGCGTCGGCGAGATACTCCCGCTGACGAGAGAGCGACATTTGGATTATCTTGGCCAGGATCGGTGTAAGAATAGCCAGGACGATGGCGACGACGATGAGTATCGCCTGGATTCCGCCACCCCCGCCGGAGCTGTCCCGCCGGCGACGTCGCCCGCCGCCCATCACGCTGCCCCAGAACATGCTCCGCAGAAAAATATCGCAGAGCATCACCAGACAGCCCACCATCACAGCCATGAGCATTGCGTAGCGGATATCGTAGTGTCGCACGTGGCTAAGTTCGTGGGCCATAACCCCCTGGAGTTCGTCACGGCTGAGTTTACTCCGCAGT
>JAOZNE010000390.1:0-1415 GCA_029933955.1 Phycisphaerae bacterium | reverse complement strand
ATCCGAAGCATTCGGTCCTTGAGTTTGCTAATCGGTTCAAGTCGCAGCACATTCTTGGATTTGTTTTGGCCTTGTGCACGATAGGTTTTAATCCCTATGTGGGTCAGGCAGGCATAGGCGCAATCGACCAGGTGCAGGTGTCTAACCACAGCCCGGTACCGCTTAACACGGTAATCGCCAAGCCCCAAATGCTGTTTCTCATCCTTGATCAGCATCTCAATAGACCATCGTTTCAGATAGTCAGCTACTATTGTTTTCATCGAAGCACGCAAGTTATCGGTAACAAGTGCAATCTGTTTGTTCTCTCCCTTACGACGAGAGAAAACGACCTTGACAGTACCCAGCTTATTCAGTTTGCCGATGCGTTCAGCCAGCCGATATGTTTTGGTTTTACGCAGGCCTGCGACATTGCACCAGGTGCCGCTGTTGTGCAGAACGTTCCTGCCATATTTGGCAAGTTTGCGTTTTATCGAACCAACCGTAAACCATCGATTAGACTTGGCTACGCCTATATAATGCCATTTTCGCTCTTTGCAGGCATTGACCACATTGGGGCACAAGTAAAAGGCATCAAACAAAACTGTGGTGTTGAAATTTTCGGGGAAAGTGCTCCGCCTGATTGTCTCCCCAGCCAATTCAGTAAGCTTGCGAAAAGGAATTTTCAATTTGCTGGCGTGTTCTTGCTTGACATACAACAACGAAGCCCATGGAATAGTAACGCCACGATAGTACAGGCTAACTTTCAAAATGGTATGACCCGTTCCGTATTTGCCGGTTGCATGATGGTGAAGTTTGCCGACCGCTTCCATTTTTTTGGCTCGCTTGAGCGTCTGGGTGTCATCGATAATGAAAAACAGATGGCGGTCTTTTTTAGTGGCCAGACTTCGCAACATGTCCAGAGCGATCTGCTGCATGACGGACGATTCATTCCAATCGCTTCGCCAGAGGAATTCGCCGTGGTTGGTTCTGTGGGTCGAGCTTCGAAGCAGCCGAGCGAGCCTTTCAATGGTACTGCAATGGCTGATGGTTATCGCCATGACCAAACTGCAGAAATGGCCAAATGCAGGCCCGCCGAATTCACTTTTAACGATGTTGAAAAAGGCTTTAGTTTTTCGTGGAATATTCCCGATAGTAATCATGCGACGACTCCCAAGATAAGTTCTGTTCGCTACAAAACTTATCGGCAAGATTCGTCGCATTTCTTTTGCGCTAACTATCATCGTAAATTCCAAAATCGGTCAGTTTGAGTAACTTCTTTTTTTTGCCATTCTCGCCTAGGCTCCCCCGTGTCATTCCCGCGAAAGCGGGAATCCATGTTTTTTCTGTTTTTCTTTTTTTTGTCATTCCCGCGAAAGCGGGAATCCATTTTTTTTTCTTTTTTTGTCATTCCCGCGAAAGCGGGAATCCATTTTTTT
>JAOZNE010000389.1:0-1421 GCA_029933955.1 Phycisphaerae bacterium | reverse complement strand
TTACTGACTCCTGCCTTCTAATTATTTTTCCACCAGGCGACGAATTTTTTTACGCCTGTCTCGAAGGGCATTTTCGGCTGATAGTCCAGGAGTTTTTTTGCCCTGGTTATGTCGGCGAAGGTTCGGTTCACATCGCCGCTTTGGAGGGGTTTTTCGATTATCTCCGCACCCTGGCCCGTCGCCCGTTCGACCGTCGCTATCATCTCGCGGAGCGTTATGGGCGTTTCGCTGCCGAGGTTTATTGTCTCATAGCCATCGCAGCGATCGACAGCAGCCTCGACGCCATCGATAATATCGTCGATGTATGTGTAGTCTCTACTGCTCTTGCCGTCGCCGAACATCTCGATCGGCTCGCCCCGCAAGATTTGGCTTGTGAATTTGTGGATAGCCAGGTCCGGGCGTTGTCGCGGTCCGTAGACCGTGAAAAATCGCAAGGCTGTCATCGGCAGGTCATGCAAATGGTGGTAGGTATAGCAGAGCAGTTCGCAGGCTTTTTTCGTCGCGGCATATGGCGAGATAGGGTTGTCGACGCGATCGGACTCACCAAAGGGCACGGTCGGATTGTTGCCGTAGACGCTTGATGACGACGCGAAGATAAACTTCGGTTTGAGCTCAGCGGCGGTAGCCAGTTCCAGCATGTTCATCGTGCCAAGGATGTTGGTTTGCTCGTAGCCTCGCGGGTCGGCGATGGAAGGCCTGACGCCCGCCCGGGCAGCCAGGTGCACCACAGCCTCGACGCCGTCGCAGTGGTTTTCCCACATGTCGCCCAGTTCGTCAGCCTGGCGAATGTCCCGCTGAAAAAATCGAAACTTCTCGTGCTGAAGGAACGGCTCAAGGTTCCGCTCCTTAACGCGGTGGTCGTAGAACGGATCGAAATTGTCCAGCCCGACGACCTCGTCGCCACGGGCCAAGAGCCTTTGACACAAGTGCGAGCCTATAAACCCAGCCGCTCCGGTAACAAGTATTTTCACAACAAATCTCCGTTATCTAATCGCGTCTGGCCTGCCCACGCAGATGTAATCCAGCCCGGCGTCGTTTACATAGTCCGGCTCGTAGAGGTTTCTGCCATCGAAAATCACCGGGTGTTTGAGCATCTCACCGATGCGTTTGAAGTCCGGCGAGCGGAACTCCATCCACTCAGTGCAAATTATCAGCCCGTCGGCGTCAGCCAGCGGCTCGTAGACATTATCATGATATGTAATCGTATCACCCAGAACTTCGCGGGCGGTTTTGTGTGCCTGCGGGTCATGGCCTGCCACGGCTGCTCCAGCCTGTTGCAACCGTTGGATAAGTTTTACCGACGGCGCGTCGCGCATATCGTCGGTGCGGGGCTTGAAGGCCAGGCCCCATACAGCGAACTTTCGCCCAGCCAGGTTGCCATCGAAATATTTTTCGATTTTCCGCAGCAGGAAATCCACCTG
>JAOZNE010000136.1:0-5591 GCA_029933955.1 Phycisphaerae bacterium | reverse complement strand
GAAAAAGAATGGATTCCCGCTTTCGCGGGAATGACAAAAAAGAAAAACAAAAAAAAGAACTTCACGCTCTTCATGTGCTTCATGGTGAATTGTTGCGTAGTTGCGGTCGGCTACGAAAATTAAATTGAAAAATCCGGCATGCTTACTCAAGTAAATTCCACAAATGCCGAAACTATACATAGCACGGAGGTTCGCCAGCGGAGCGGGCCTATGAGACAACAGAAGACTAAAGGATGTAAGACAATGCAAGAACTGAACATGCGACAAATCGATGACGCTATCACGCTAGCTGTCCGGAAGCATATTCCGTTGACGCTCTCTATCAACAACGGGGGCTGGGTCAATTTCCATAGCCGATTTATCGCCATCCAGGATACGCATGTCCTTCTCGAACCTCCCTATACCAACGGCGAGGAGAGCCATGAATTTTCCCCAGCTGAGAAAGTTTCGTTCAGCTTCAAGCTCAAACATCACAAGTATCTCAGCGATGCCCGCATGGCTGGGCTGCAGGAAATAACTCTGGAGGACGGCTCGGCGGGCAAGGCGTTGGCACTATGTTTCCCGATGCGGATGCAGCGAGTGCAGCGTCGAAGTTTCACCCGTATCGCCGTTCCGCCCGGGCGAATTGTGCGAGTGAGTTTCTGGGCTGGCGACAAGGACAACGAGCCTACAAGCCCAACCGACGGCAGGCCCGTCTGGTCCGGTTCGGTGATCGACCTCAGTGCTGGCGGATTCTGCTGCACCGTTACCGGCGACAAGGTTCCGTTCCTCAAAGAAGGCCAATATGTCGGCGTGCGGATCGGGTTCGGCCCGGGGCAAGAATCCATATACAGCGACGCGCACTTTAGACACTGCGATACGTCAGGCCAAAAGAATTCACTGGGTTTCCAGTTCCTGGGCCTGGCCCACACAGCTGACGGCAGAGAAGTGCTGCGAACGATAGGCCAAAAAATGTGCCAGTTCGCCAAGTCCGTCAGATCAGTGGGATAACCACAAATCGAATACAACCGGGTATTTCCCGTTTACATAATAGATCGGTATGTTTCATATCTCCACCTCCTTTCCAGACAGCTCGGCGCTCGCGTCCGGGCTGTCATTTTTTTTGCCTTGACCGGGCCAATGCTCTATCATCTCCGGCATGATAAAATCGAAAACATCCGCTGGGCCTGAGTTTTTCACCGCCTTTGCGACCGCATGGGGGCCGATCGGTGTTGTTGGCAGAGCAGGGGGGGTAGCTCGGGTCGTCCTGCCTCATTACCAGATGGCCGACCTTTTAGCCCTGCTGCAATGGGAACATCCCCAAGCCCAGTCCAGTGACGAGCCTTTTGCGGAGTTCATCGCCGCCAGCCGAGCGTATTTCAACGGCACCGACGCCGGGGCACTGTTGGCCGTGCCATGTGTCTTGCCGTCGGCGGGTTCGTTCGCTGGCAAGGTCAGCCGAGCCTGCCGGGCTATTCCGTTTGGACAGACGCGGAGCTATCGCGAGCTGGCTGTGGAAATCGGCAACCCCGACGCTGCCCGGGCAGTAGCGACGATTATGAGCAAGAACAAAACCCCGCTTCTCGTGCCGTGTCATCGCGTGATCTACTCCAACGGCAAGCCAGGCGGCTTCAGCGCCGAGGCAGGCCAGGCCCTGAAACTCCGCATGATGAGACATGAAAAAACTTGTCAGTAATCAGTTATCGGTAAACTGATTACTGACTACTGACAGCTTTTGCTGTAGAATCCTCGCGTGAATAATGGGTCGTACATTCCGAACATTGTCGATTTTTTCGACGTCGTCGTCATTGGCGGTGGCCACGCCGGGGCTGAGGCTGCATGGGCGTCTGCCCAGCTGGGGCCCCGGGTCGCTCTGGTTACGCTCTCGATGGACACCGTAGGCCAGATGGCTTGCAACCCAGCTATCGGCGGGGTGGGCAAGGGACATATCGTCCGGGAAATCGACGCCCTGGGCGGACTGATGGGCACCGCTGCTGACGCTACGGGCATTCAGTTCCGCATGCTCAACGCATCCAAAGGCCCAGCTGTGCGAGGCCCGCGGTGCCAGTCCGACCGACACGACTACGCAAAATGGATACAAAACGCCCTGGGAAATTGCCCGAACCTTAGCGTCATCGAAGCTGAGGCGACGGATATCCTGGTCGAGCAGGGGGGGGTGACAGGGGTGAGGATAATTCAGAAAAATCTCACAGCCGGGGGCGACTGTGCTACGCGAAAAACGCTGTGTTGTCGCGCGGTTATCGTTACGGCTGGGACGTTCCTCGGCGGGGTGATGCACCACGGGCCTGACACCTGGCCCGGCGGTCGATATGGCGAGCCTGGCTCGACGAAACTCAGCGAATCGCTCCGCAAATGCGGGCTGAAACTGGCCAGGCTAAAAACCGGCACCTGCCCGCGCATCGCGGCGGACAGCATAAACTACGACCGGTGCATCCGCCAGGACGGCGACGAGACGCCCACGCCATTTAGCTTCATGAACGACCAGCTGGACGTGCGACAAATTCCGTGTTGGCTGACGCAAACCAACCCCGCCATCCACGAACTCATCCGGGCCAACATGCACCGCGCTCCGATGTACACGGGCCAAATAAGCTCGCCCGGGCCGAGGTACTGCCCGTCGTTTGAGACCAAGGTCGAGCGGTTCGCCGACAAGGACAGCCATCTTGTTTTCGTCGAGCCCGAAGGCCGGCCCGAGAATACCAACTGGGTCTACTGCAACGGCATTACGACCTCGCTGCCGAGCGATGTGCAGGAGGCGTTCGTCCGCATGATACCCGGGCTGGAGAACGCCCGCATACTCCGCATGGGCTACGCGGTGGAGTACGACTTCGCCCAGCCGACGCAACTTCGCGCGACGCTGGAAACCAAAACCACGCCGGGTCTGTACCTGGCTGGTCAAATCAACGGCACGACAGGCTACGAGGAAGCTGCCGCTCAGGGGCTGCTTGCCGGGCTGAACGCTGTGCGGAAAATCCGTCAGCTGGAGCCTCTCGTACTCCGGCGAGACCAGGCTTACATCGGCGTGATGATAGACGACCTGATTCTCAAGGGCGTAACCGAGCCTTACCGCATGTTCACGAGCCGGGCTGAACACAGGCTGATTTTGCGGGCGGACAACGCGGACAACAGGCTCACGCCGATTGGGCGAGAGGCGGGGCTGGTCTGCGACGACCGCTGGGCGAAGTTTGAGAAAGATTCCGCTGCAGCTAGTCGGGCTGGTAAGCTTATGCGGACGATTAAAATCGACGGCAAAACGATATGGGAGCTTCTCCGCAGGCCCGGATCGGTGCTGGGCGATTTCCTCAAGCCAACCGCGGATGACAAAAACGAGACTCAAATCCGCGAACTTCGTCAGCTGCTGGCGGATAATCCTCGCCCGGTAACATCGACCGCCATCGACGCAACTTACGCAGGTTACATAGACAAGCAACAGCTTGCCGCAGCCCGGCTGGGGGACATGGACGCCAAGAAAATCCCCGCCGAGCTGGACTACCACGCTATCTCCCAACTCCGCTGGGAGGCCCGCGAAAAACTCTCCGCCATCGCCCCAGCCAACCTGGGCCAGGCCCTGCGAATCAGCGGCATCACCCCAGCGGACATCACCGTCCTGGCTGTGCACCTGCGTATCGGGTATAATGCTGCCGCACGGAAGGAGTGCGGTATGGATATTTACCCGCTGAAGTTTCAGCCTGTATACAAAGAGAAAATTTGGGGCGGTCGCAACCTGGCCCGGCTGTTCGGTCGGGCCTTGCCGCCTGATGTGCCAATCGGCGAGAGCTGGGAGTTGGCTGACTTGCCCGAGGGCGTCAGCATTGCCACCAATGGCCCGCTGGCTGGGATGACGCTGACGGACATCACCCGCAAGTGGGGCCCCGGCCTGCTGGGCAAGGCCCGGGCTATGGACAACGGGCGATTTCCGCTGCTGTTGAAACTGCTCGACGCCAACGATATTCTGTCGCTCCAGGTTCACCCCGACGCCCGGGCTGCCGCCGAGATAGGCGACGGAGCTGCGATGAAAACCGAGTGCTGGTACGTCGTGGACTCGCGCGAGGGCTACATATACAAGGGCCTGGTCGAGGGCGTAACCCCGGCGGCATACAAGCAGGCCATCGAATCCGACACCGCAGAGGAAGTTACCCGCCGGGTGGACTGCCGCACGGGCGACTTTCATTTTATCCCAGCCGGCACGGTTCACGCCATAGGCCCGGGCCTGGTGATAGCGGAAATCCAAACGCCGTCCGACACGACCTATCGCGTGACGGACTGGGGCCGAGGCCGAGAGATACACATCGCCCGGTCGATGCAGAGCATCCATTTTCGCCCAGCCGCCGACGTGTCCCCCGGAGCCGCGGGCCAGACGCTGCTGGTAACGGATTTCTTCACGGTCTCCAAACGCACCGCCCAGCCGGGCCAGGCCGCGCCGCTGCCAGCTGGCCGATGTGCCGCTCTGATGATACTCTCAGGCCAGGGTCTGGAGATACGCTGCGATGATTCGCCCGAGCCTGTTACCCCCGCCTCAGCAGGCGAGACGATACTCATCCCCGCCGGGCTTACCAAGCCTTGCATGAAACTAAACGAAACCCCAAACTCCAGCCCGGCAACCTGGCTGGAGATAACACTACCGGACGCATGATGGCCAAGAGAACGAACGATAAATCCAGCCGTGCCGCCAAACCCGCAAGAGGTGCCAGGGCTGCGACAGCCGCGAAAAAATCAACCCGGGTCGCGAAGAAATCCGCTGCGAAAAAAACCGCTGCGAAAAAATCTCCCGCGAAGAAAGCCATTGGCTCAAACAAGGGTGGGCCTCTAAAAAAAGTCAAGCCGCCGCATTTCAGCAAGCACAAAACCGCTGGGCATGTCAAGCGTCGCGGCAGGGGGGCAACGACGAAAAAGACCACCGCTCCGCCGGGGATGGTTCGCATTCAGAAGTATCTTTCCCAGGCAGGCCTGGCCAGCCGACGCGCCGTCGAGGAGATGATCGTCGAAGGCCGAATCGTGGTCAACGACCAGGCTGTCGAAGCTCTGCCTTGCTTTGTGAACCCCGCCAGAGACGACATTTTCGTCGACGGCAAGCGGGTCCGCAAGCATCAGAGCGAGCAGCATGTCTACCTCCTGGCCAACAAGCCCAAGGGCGTGCTGTGCACCTCCAGCGATCCGCAAGGACGAAAGTGCCTCGTCGAAATGCTGGGCGATTTTCCCCAGCGGGTCTACTGTGTCGGCAGGCTGGACGCCGACAGCACGGGCCTGATTCTGCTGAGCAACGACGGCGAGCTGACCCAGCATCTGACCCACCCCAGCCACGAGGTGCCCAAGACATATCGCGTAACCGTCGAAGGGCGACTCGACGGCGAGAGCTTGGAGAAACTCCGCTGCGGCGTGTACCTCGATGGCCAGCGTACCCGCGGCGTGCGCGAGACGAAAATCCTCCGTCGGAGTCCGACCAGCACAGCTCTGGAGATGACGCTGACCGAGGGACGCAACCGCGAAATCCGTCGACTGCTGCGGCGGATGGGCCACAAAGTTCGCCGACTGTGCAGGATAGCAATAGGCCCGATAACCGATCGAGGCCTGAAAATAGGCCATGTCCGACA
>JAOZNE010000388.1:0-1427 GCA_029933955.1 Phycisphaerae bacterium | reverse complement strand
ACGAACATCGAGACTTCGTAGTTGAGAAACAGGCTGCGGATGTCGAAGTTGCTCGAGCCTACCATCGCCAGCTCGTTGTCCATAATCAGCACCTTGGCGTGTATCATTTTTCGGTGTTGCATGATGCGGATTCCCCCAGCCTGAAGCTGTCGCAGAAAAGGTCCACGCGCGAAATCCAGCAGGCGGTGGTTACTTTTCCGCGGCACGATAACCCGCACATCCACACCGCGACGACAGGCTAGCAACAGAGCTTGTTGAAGCGATTCGTCGGGGATGAAATACGGCGTAACTATCCAAAGCCGCTCCTTGGCCTGGAAGATAGCTGACAGCAGCGCGTCGTACAAACAGTCGCCCTCGATGTCAGGCCCGGATGGCACGACCTGAGCCACAGCCTGGCCCGTCGCAACTTGCCCGGCGGGTTTGCGAGGCTGGCGAAGGGTCTCGCCGCTTGCGAACTCCCAGTCCAGTCGAAATATGTTCGCGTAGAACCCCACCGCTGGGCCTTGCAGCACAAACGAAAGGTCCCACCATCTGCCTTTCATAGGCTTTGGCCCGATGTACTCTTCGGCAATATTCGTCCCCCCAGCCAGGACAATTTCATCGTCGGCAATAGCGATTTTGCGATGGTTTCGCAGGTCGGTTCTGCCTTTGAGAGGCCGATGCACCACGGGGTTGAAATGCCGCCATTGCCCCCCTGCCTGGCTGAGCGGTTTTAGAAACCGCCCGCGCGTGTGCAGGGAGCCCAGGCCATCCAACAGCAGCCTGACCTCGACACCCTCGCCAGCCCGGCGGGCAAGCCTTTGGATAATATCGCGTCCAACGTCGTCCTTGCCGAAAACGAACGTCTCTATATAGATGCTATGGCGGGCGTTTTCGATCAGGTCTCGCAGTTGGGCATAGCCAGCCTGACCTGTCTGACAAAGTTGGATGCTGTTGCAGCCTGTTGCGCCGGGCAGGGAATAGTTGCGGAGAATGCGGTCGACCACCCCAGCCTGGGCGACGGGGATGATGGTCTCGCGATTCAAATGCAGCTGACGCTTTCGGCCCGCCCGGCGACGCATCTTCCTGCCGCCCAGCATCAGGTACAGCGGCACGCCAAGCCAGGGTGCCAAAATGATAACGAGAAGCCAGGCTATCGTGGACGATGGCGAGCGGTGACCTTGGCGGACGATTTTACTGATCAGCACGAGGGCTAATATAAAGCCCAGCGTCAAGCCTATGTGCGTCAGGATGGTCGTAACGGTCCACTCCTGCTGCGGAATCAGCGAACATAAAATATTCATGCCGATATGTTATTAGGCAAATAGGCGATAGGCAAGTAGGGAATAGGGGGAAACAGCAAGTGACGAAATCCGAATGCCGAATCAATGACAAATGGCGAAAAAATGGCCAAGGCCCAAATACCCAATGATCATTGAATGACCAAT
>JAOZNE010000135.1:0-5608 GCA_029933955.1 Phycisphaerae bacterium | reverse complement strand
TGTCGGGAGCGTCTGCGAACCTTTGTCGATAGCTGCTGGGAGTATCGACCTGCTGGCTTCGACGATGGTTCTGGAGCATGTACCCGACGATAGCAAAATGCTCGCTGAGATAGCTCGACTGCTTGCACCGGGTGGGCGGGCTTATATATCGACGGTGTTCAAAAAACCCTGGGCGTGGTATTATTATCGAGCCCATGGCCAATGGGTGCTGGACCCGACGCACCGCCGAGAGTATCGGGACGAAGCCCCCGTCTTGCGGGCGCTACAGGCAGCTGGCCTGGCGGTGGAGCTAAGCTGTAAGACGCCGATGTGGTTCCCGGTGATGGACTTTATTTTCCGCAGGCTGCGACGACCTGGCATTTACGCCCACCCGCTGTGGTCGAAACTTCGGGCGTTGAAGGTACCCATTTGCGGGTATCGAACCTGGGAACTTGTTTGCTACAAGCCGGGGCAATAATACGAGACAACGATGGACGAATCGCACGAAATTAAAGACCCCGCTTCGCCCGTTACGCTTTTGCTGGCTGCGACGACGGGGGGGCATCTTACCGAGGGCCTGGGGCTTTTCGAAGGCCTGGGCGACACTCGCCTGGTGGTTTTCAGTGAACAAACGACCCGTACTGAAGGTATGGGAAACGTATACACCTATGGCCGCACGGGCAGGGGGACTGCGAAAACGATTTTCTGTGCATTTTGCAAGGCGTTGTTTGTCATTCGGAAGGAAAAACCGCGATGGGTCGTAACCACCGGAGCCGAGTGTGGCCTGGGCGCGATTTTGGCAGCGAAGGTTTTACGCAGGCGAACCATTTTCGTGGAGACCGCGTGTCGGTATCGTAGCCGAAGCAAGACGGCGAGGATTCTCTATCCGTTGGTGGATGTGTTTCTCGTGCAGCACGCCGAGAGCCTGAAATTGTTCGGGAAAAAGGCCCGCTATATCGGAGGGCTATTCGGATGATTTTTGTAGCGGTCGGTCACGCCCAGCCATTTGATAGGCTGGTGGGGCACATGGACAGGCTCTCGCTAAAGTTGGACGAGCCGGTCGTTCAGCAGGTTGGCAGGTCGGCTGGGCCCGTCCATTGCGAGGGTTTCGACTATGCAGCTTCGCTCGGGCCTTATTATGATCAGGCCAGGCTGGTCGTCGTGCACGCGGGGGTCGGCATTACGCTGGAGCTTCTCAAGATGAACAAGCCTATAATTCTCGTGCCACGGCAGCAGAAATTTGGCGAACATTTTGACGACCATCAGATAGAGACCGCGGAAAAATTCAACGCAACCTGTGGCTTGGAATATATTCTGGATATCGAAGACCTGACGATTGATATGCTCAAAAATTATTCATACATTGCAGCTTACAAAGAAGATTCCCTGCGAATGTTCAGGGAAAATATTGGCCTGATTCTCCATGCGTGAGACGGCAATTGCGAGACGAAAATGGACCAACAATGCGTCACGACAAACAATTACGGCTGGGACGACGACAGCCGAAAGCGTAAACATCGTCGCTACACAATACCCGCTATTTTGAGGCAGATTCGCAAGTACGCCCCCAAGCGAGTTCTGGACCTGGGCTGCGGCGACGGAACGATAGCAGAGGCGATCTCGCGCACGGGCGTTGCAGTCGTCGGGGTCGAGCCTAGCGAAGATGGCTATGCTGGGGCGAAATCTAAGTATCCCCACATTCCGTTCTATAAGGTAGGCTGCTATGACGACCCCGCTGGCTTGCCGGAGGAAAAATTCGATTTCGTCGTCTCCTCCGAGGTCGTCGAGCATTTGTACTTTCCGGGAAAACTGCTGGATTTCGCCAACAATGTCCTCGCGCCCGGCGGGAAGATACTAATCCTCTGCCCGTATCATGGCTACCTGAAAAACCTCGTCATCAGCATCGTCAACGGGTGGGACATGCAGCACACCTCGCTGAAAGACGGGATGCACATAAAGTTCTGGAGCTTCAAAACGCTTGAAAAACTTCTGAAAGACCACGGCTTTAAGGTACTGCACAAAGGTGGCTGCGGGCGAGTGAAATACCTCTGGAACTGCATGGTCGTAGTCGCGGAAAAAACTTCAAAACAGGTATCCGAATGAAGCAGCACAGAACGCCAATGCGTTTGTTTGTGAAGGACAGCACAGTCTCCTTCGGCATGGTCGTGTTGCTGGGGCTTCTGAACTACCTGCTCCGCCGCAACCTGGCCCTTACGCTGCCGACGGAAGATTTCGGCTTCCTTTACAGTGCCATGGCGGTGGTTATGCTCATCATGGCGTTTCTGGACCTGGGCCTCGGCGAGGCAATGGCGATTCTGATTTCCCGCTCACACGATGCGGGGGACGACCGCAAAACCAAAAAACTGTTCACCTGTTTTTTATATTTTCGCATGACCCTGGCCATCGTCTGTTTCGCCGGCCTGGCCATCGCGTCGCACTGGCTTAGGGTAAATTACTTCGGCTATCCAGGCTCGACGGTTCTGCTGCTGGGCCTGTTCGGGCTGCTCATATCGCTTAGTCTGGAATCGGCGATGATCCATTCTCTCGGAGCGATCCGAGCCTTCGGTATGAAGTACGCGATTGTCAATCTCAAAGTGCTTCTGCTGTGTATCGTCAGCGTTGTCTTCGTTCCGCACTACGGCTTGGCTGCGATGGTCCTCGCCTGGCCCGCGGTCAGCCTGGCCAGCGCGGGCGTGGGAGCGTTGTATCTGCGTCGCAGAAACATAGCCACGCTGGAGATGTTCCACAAAGAGCACTATGTCGAGCTGCGGGCGGTTCTTTCGATAAGCCTATGGATAGCCCTTACCCGCGCGGGCACCTCGACGATGTACTACATGGACACGCTCTGTCTGACCTGGCTGACAGGCCTGTCGGAGGTAGCGATTTACAATGTAGCCCTGGCGTTGAACCAGATGGTATACAGCCTGATGATCCTGCCAATTATACTCACGCCGACGGTCTCGGTCTTATGGGCCAAGGGGGACTACAGGGAAATTCGACGCATAACTCTGCATGTCATCGGCTTTTGCCTGGCGATGTTACCCGTCGCGTTGGTTGTTGGGATATTCTGGGCGGACGATATCATCACCATAGCCTTCGCCGAGAAATATGCTATCGGGGCAACGGCGTTGGCTTGGCTTTGGGCGGGGGCAATTTTCTTTGCCATCGGCAATGTCTGCACGCGGACGCTAAACGCGGGCCATGACCAGCGGAGCGTAGCTGGCATTGTGAGTATTTGCGTCGTAGCGAATTTCGTGCTGAACGTCCTGCTGATTCCCCGCTACGGCATCGCAGGCGCAGCAGCTGCGACATCCATGTCATACGTACTCCTGGCCAGTCTCAGCTCAGCCAAGCTATTCGCCAAGCTTAGATCATCTGTTCAAACAGGCTGACGTCCTGGCTTGACACCCTCGGGCCTATCGTTAGTTCGCGGTGGCTTAGGCCTGTGAGGTTCTCTGTCAGCAGCTGGCGGTGTTTTTGCCAATATCTCTCCCAGGTGTCCAGGCCCTGGGTCTGGTTTAGCTGAAGCATGAATCGTCCCATAGCGTCGTCGTAGTCCACGCGGTTTAGCCTTTCGAGACGATCGATAGCTACGATTTTTTCGATGGCAGCGGCGTCGATAAGCCCGGCAGTTTGAGAGGCCATCTCGACTGGCTCGGAGCTTCGCAGCAGCGTTACCACCCCAGCCAGGTCCGTTGGCCCGGCGATAGGATACGAGACTTTCCGACTGGCCCACAAGTGCCAAAGCAGTTTGGGGTAATCCCGGGCGGTGTAGTGTTCGTCCTCGCGGTTTCGGAAAAGATAATCGAACAAGGCTGGGGATTGCGGGTTTGGATACAGCTTCCCGCGGTGCAGCAAAATCAGATCGTCAGCCAGGTAACCCCAGCCATTTTTCAGCAGGTTCATCAGGATAGTCGTCTTGCGAACTCCGCCTCGGCCTGGCAGCAGCAGGGCCTGGTCGCCCTTGACAGCCCCAGCTGCGTGCAAAACCGCTACGCCCAACTCCTGGAGCTTGTACTCCAAGATAGGCTGAATTACATGGAAGCAAATCAGCAGGTCGCTACTGAGCCAGGAAACAGGCTTGGTGCGATTGTACCACGGAAAATGATACCAGATACGAACGTGCTTCTGGGCTAAGTCCGCGACCCAACTCCGCCATCGCCGACAGCCCAGCTGGTGATCCATCTGAAAAAAGTTTTCGTCGCCGTAAAATCGCTCCGAGGTACGCGACAAGTTTCGCGTCATGATTTTGTCAGGCCCATGGGAACAAATCGTAAACTCGACCTTAGCAGGGCTGGTTTGGTAAGTATCGCGCTCGACCTGGAAATGGCTATACTTTATCGCGTAATCGCCCAGCGGCGTCTTCAGGGGGTTAACCCATTTGAACTTTACAAAGTCGAAAATGCAGTAGTATTTCGTGCTCATGAATGGATAGCCTCGTTAATGCACTCGAACACCTCGCGGGAATAACGGGCTGGGACTGTGATGGTCGTCAGCCTGCACCGGGCGAAAAGTTTGTCCATAAAATTTCGATGCCTGTCAAAAAACTCCCCCGCCTGGAAAAACGGTATCCCCGAAATCGTCTCGACGTCCCGCCATCGCAGAACAGGTAAGCATTGATATTCCAGGTCGCCCCAGAGGCGATTTCGCAAAACTTCGACGGGAGTATTCGTATCAACCCGCAGCTGCTCGCCGCGACGAAGGGAGATTATTTTCACAGGCTCCGCGGGCGGCGGGACGGACCCGGGCCAATACTCCGCGATATTCAGGCGAGAACCCAGGCCAACCATGCCAAGCGAGGCAGCCTTTAGCACTCGACTAGCCCGCAGCCGCCATTTATCTCGCCCGGTAAAAACGGGCATGTTCGTCGGCAGAATCTCCGGCGCGTTTTTATATCGATGCTCCCAAAAGTGCATCCCCCACGGGGTCGGAATAATCTTGCCATCCTTTACGGTAACGGTGTCGTCGTTGTACACGCCGCCGCCACGACACAAAAAATGAATCGTCGTGAGTGTCTTGCCCGTTCCGCTGGGAGCCAGCACGAGGGCGACATCCTGGCCGTCGTAAAATCCAGCTGAGTGAAAAGACATCAGGCCATGCTGACAAAGCAGAACCTTCAGCAGGCTGCCCACCGTTCGATAAGGCCAGACCAAGTGCGAAAAAATATCGCCCGCCACCTCAATCCGCCAATGGCTTGGCGTTAGCTTCTTTACCAAATACTGCCATTTTGAAAACTTGTATATGCACTTTTCGTGGAAGTGCGTTTCGTTCAGCCGATATGCTGAATCTATCAGCATATGCTTCCCCGGCGGGGTGAGCTTGGCCCGGCGGGCTGGTACGATTTCCAGCTTGTGTGCGAAACTCTCCTTGCCGGTGCAGGGGGTGGTTTGGCCCATGAGTATCTTCTCAGCTAAGGCGGGAAGCTTTGGCGAGAGTATAAGCTGAACCGTGTCCTTGTAATTTCGTGGAATCATACGCGAAAGATGGTAACCGCTAAGAGCAATTTTGTCATGCAACAAGTTGCATGTGAGCGAGATTAAACCATAGTCTTACCATTGGGCATCGTGTGCGGGCATAAAACCGGTTGGTTATCCCGGGCAATTTCGGATTTTGGATTTCAGATTTCGGA
>JAOZNE010000387.1:0-1434 GCA_029933955.1 Phycisphaerae bacterium | reverse complement strand
GCAGAGGGAGCCCGTAGGGCGACCGGAGCAACAGCAGCAATGTTCGTGGCGATGGAACATCCATCGCCTGTCTCAATAATACCACCTCGCGGCGGCAGTGCAATCATGGAAATTTCTTTTGCCGATTTTTGTTCGCCCACCGCAGCCAGGCCGTACACACTCGCCGGTGTTCGCCTGCCGAGGCTTCGATGCCGACGCAGATGATTGTAGTATTCAAAGTATCGCTCAAAACCCAGCCTGGCTTCGGCGGGAGTCTGATAGTCCCGCAGATACACATCCTCGTACTTTACCGTTCGCCACAATCGCTCGATCATGATATTATCGAACGCCCGGCCAACGCCGTCCATACTGATCGCGATACCAGCCTCGCTCACCGCGCCAGTAAACGCCTCGGATGTAAACTGGCTGCCCTGGTCCGTATTGAAAATCTCCGGCACCCGGCCCAGCGACAACGCCTGCCGCAAGGCTGATACGCAGAAGTTTGAATCCATCGTATTGCTCAGTTCCCATGCCAGAACATAACGGCTGAACCAGTCCATCACCGCCACCAAATACGCGAAGCCACGATACAATCTAATGTATGTGATATCCGCACACCAAACCTGATCGGGCGCGACAATGTCCAAATTACGCAGTAAATACGGGTGTTTCCAGTGTTCTCTGTTCGGCTGCGATGTATTTCGACGAGGCCTGGGATACACCGCTGCCAGGCCCAGCTTCTTCATCAACCGACGAACCCGCTTAGGGTTCACCTCGATCCTGTACTCCTGAGCCAACGCATCCGTCATGCCATAGCGACCCAAGTGAGGCCGGGCTGTGTACAACTCATCAACCGCATTTAGCACCCGCTGCTCGAACGCCGCAGCCTGTTGATTACATCGTGGCTGATAATACAGGCTGCTGCGCGAAAGCGACAACAACTCGCACTGCCGAAGAACCGAAATGTCCTGGTTTTTGTGTTCGACCATTGCTCGCTTTGCCTCAGACATCAATTCCAAGCTGTCGAGATTTTTTTTTCATCCACTCCAGTTCAACCTGGAGCTTGCCGATCTGCTCGTATAACCGGGCCTCGTGTTCTTCCGAAGCCTTGGCCTTTCGCCGCTTCTTGCGACCAAAGGTTTCTGGTATTGCCTCGAGAACCTGACGCTTCCATTCGGTGATCTGATTGGGATGCACATCGAACCCGCTAGCCAACTCCGCCAGCGTTTTGTCTTCCCGCAACGCCGCACGAACCACGCGTGCCTTGAATTGGGCCGTAAACCTTCTTCGCTTGCCTATCATACCATCGTCTCCTGCCGAGCCGTAAAGCCCGAATACTACCCGAAGACGACTCCACCTTAAACTCGTTAAATCCGCGCCCAGTTTTTGGGGACACGCTCACCCCACCGTGCGAATTTTTTCCGCACGAATCTGCTCTCCGGCAGTAGCGGGAAG
>JAOZNE010000134.1:0-5635 GCA_029933955.1 Phycisphaerae bacterium | reverse complement strand
AAAAACTGATAGCTGACGGCTGGTGGCTGACAGATGTTGGTAGTAAAAACAGGAGTCAGGATTCAGTAAAGATTACGGATAAAGCTAAACAAAAGTTGGACATTTGTTTCTTCTGTGATTTTTTACTGACAACTGATTACTGACAACTGGCAACTAATTATTGGGGCTGTTGTTTTGCGAAACTTTGAAAAAAGGCTGCGTGTGGAGATAAATGCCCGCAGTTAGATGTCGCAAGCCTGGATGGCATTTCGATATATCGGAATGTCGCCCAACGCCAAAGTGGACAAGGCAGCAGACATGCAAGGCTGGAGTTAAAAGCCCAGCCGTTGCATGCATAAATAAACCCCGTGCCGTGGTTGCAGCCCGCAGCCACGGCACGGGCTGTTGCTTTGCGCAGTCGGCTGCCGTGGTTCTGTTTTTTGTTTTTTACTTGGGTATTGGATATTCCCAGCACTTATTTGGGAAAACTTAAAAGATCGTTGTTTTGTTCGAATCAATAATTTTCAAAGGCACCCGCAAATAAGTGCTTGGTTGGATATTGGATATTCATTTTTTGCCAACCAACCAGCAACTGCAATCAGCCAGCTCGCGTCTCTTATTTATCCTTGAGATACCGGTCTATGTCGTTGGCGGCGTCTTTTCCGTCGCCCATCGCCAGGATAACCGTCGCGCCGCCGCGGACGATATCGCCGCCTGCGAAGACACCCGGGATGCTCGTCATGCCGCTATCGTCCACGAGGATATTGCCCCACTTGCTCAGCTTCAGATCAGGGCAGGCATTGGTCAACACCGGGTTGGCCAAGACGCCAATAGCCACGACGATAACGTCGGTCGGCAGCTCGAACTCGCTGCCCTCGATCGGCACGGGCCTGCGTCTGCCCGACGCGTCAGGCTCGCCAAGTTCCATCCGCTGCATTCGCACCGCCCGCACCCAGCCATCCGCGTCGCCCAGAATTTCCAACGGCGATACCAAAAAGTCAAACTGCACGCCCTCCTGCTCGGCGTGGTGAACTTCCTCGATTCGCGCGGGCATCTCAGCCCTGCTGCGACGATAAGCTAAAATCGCAGGCTCCGCCCCCAGCCGGCGCGCGGTTCGCACGGAGTCCATCGCGGTGTTCCCGCCGCCGAAGACAACCGCACGGGTCGCGCGGATTATCGGGGTTCTGCTGTCGTCGCGATACGCGCCCATCAGGTTCACCCGCGTGAGATACTCGTTAGCTGAGTACACGCCCTTGAGGTTCTCGCCGGGGACGCCCAGGAACATCGGCAGCCCCGCGCCGTTGGCTATGAAACACGCGTCGAACTCGCCCATGATTTCCTGCACGGAAATCGTCTTGCCGACGATGACATTGCACTCGATATTCACGCCCAGGCTACGGAGGTTGTCCACCTCGCGGTCGACGATAACTTTGGGCAGGCGAAACTCCGGTATGCCATATCGCAACACGCCGCCCGTGTCGTGCAGAGCTTCGAAAACCGTTACCTCGTGTCCCTTGCGAGCCAGCTCGCCCGCAGCGGTAAGCCCACCCGGGCCCGAGCCTACGACGCAAACTTTCTTGCCGGTTTTTTCCTCAACCTGCCTGGGCAAGCTCGCATTGTCCGCTGCCCAGTCAGCGACGAACCGCTCCAGCCAACCCACTGCTACGGGGTCGCCCTTCTTGCCGCGGACGCATAGCTGTTCGCACTGAACTTCCTGCGGGCAGACCCGCCCGGTGGTGCAGGGCAGGGCGTTGTCCGTCAGCAAAATTTCCGCAGCCTGGGCCAACTCGCCGCGAGCCACAGCCGTTACGAACTCCGGTATCCGCACAGCTACCGGACAGCCCGCCACGCAAGGCTGGTTTTTGCAGTCCAGACATCGCCTGGCTTCCTCGATAGCCTCAGCCTGGCCCAAGCCAAGGTTCACTTCCGTGAAATTATGTATACGCTGCTCAGCAGGCTGCTCAGTCATCTTAACCCGGCCAATAGCCAGCCGCTCTTTAGGTGTCAGATCATTAGTATCCAATTTTCGCTCCTTGTTAAGTAATCAGTAATCCCCAGCACTTATTTGCGTAAACCCAAAATCGTTGTTCTTTCGCTCGACTTAATCATTTACCGAATGTAGCAAATAAGTGCTGGGGCAGTAATCAGTAAAAACAAAAACAGCAGAACACGAATGACACGAATAAAAAACGAATGGCACGAATTTTGTTTTTCTTTTTTTGTCATTCCCGCGAAAGCGGGAATCCAGTTTTTTTTCACAGCCATCCCATAATCAGTAGGTGAGATTGACAGCTCCGTAGGAGCGATATCTTTGTAGTAACACGATTGCATAATGTTTAGCTCCGTAGGAGCGGCATCTTTGTGTTGACTTCGGGAACAGTTTAAGATGTCGCTCCTACGGAGCTAAAGCAAAAAAAACACGGACGGTTATGTTTTTCTTTTTACTGATAACCGATTACTGATAACTGACTACTTTTTTTCTTCCTGTTCCTCATGGTGAGTAATCGCGTCGAGTTTCGCGTTCAGTCGGCAGTGTGCGTTGTCTATGTAGGTGTTTTGTCTGCTGGCGAGTTCTTTGAAGTCCACAGCGTGGCCATCGAATTCCGGGCCGTCGACACAGGCGAATTTAACCTCCCCGCCAACCGTTACCCTGCACCCGCCGCACATGCCCGTTCCGTCAACCATGATCGGATTCAACGAGACGATGACCTCGATGTCCTCCGGCACCATGTCCACCACCGCCGCCATCATCGGCACCGGCCCGACGGCGAAAACCGCAGCTGGTCTGGTGGCAGGCTCGGCGAGGATTTTCTCCAGCAGGGTCGTTACGAAACCCTTCGTGCCGAGCGAGCCGTCTTCCGTGGCCACCTCTACCTTACTAAACGCCGCCAAGTCGTCTCGCAAAATAACGAAAGGCTCGCTTCGCCCGCCTATGATAGTGGTAACCTCGTTGCCCGCCTGGGCCACAGCCGCAGCCAGGGGATACAACACCGCCGTGCCCACCCCGCCACCGACGCAGACGACCTTGCCCCATTGCTTGATATGCGTAGGCTCGCCGAGCGGCCCTGCTACGTCTCGCAAGGAACCACCGACGGGAGTGTTGACAATGTCTTCCGTGCCCAGGCCTATCACCTGGATTATCAGCGTTATCGTGCCTCCCTGGGTGTCGGCGTCCGCTATGGTCAGCGGTATTCGCTCGGATTGGTTATTGGCCCGAACGATAACGAACTGCCCAGCCTGACGAGACTTGGCAACCCTGGGCGCACGAACGACAAGCCTATGCACCTTCGGGGCCAAAACTTCATTAGCTACGATTTCAAACATATTTTGCTCCTGCCAAAAATAATGAATCGGGCATTATAGAGGCAAACAGACAAACAAGCAAGCGGCGAATGAGTGCTGGGAAAAACCAAAACCGGTTCCCAATAAGGAGTCCGCCGATTTCACGGATTAAAAAGGGATTGCACGGATTTTTCTCGTGTCGGGTGGCATGCAACGCCATGAACTAAAACCGAAAAATAATTTATTCAAACCGACCGGTTTGAGTAGCTAGTTGATTGGTTAACTAGTTGATTAGTAAAGAATTACACAAATCTTTACAGCGTCGAAAACCCTTGTTTTCCAGGTCTTATCTGGACAGAGAGCTTTGGCGTATTTGTTTTGTAATCTTTTACCAGTTAACCAGTTAACTAATCAACCAGTCAACAACCCCGCGGTTGGATTGCCGAAAATCGGTCAGTTTGAGTAATTTATTAACGAGCCAAGTTTGTGGGAGGATGTAGAGTTATGGCTTGAGCTTTGGTCTTTCAGATTTTCATTCCGAACAGTCGGTGTTTTTTGCAATTGCCTTCAAACTTCCAGTGTGCCGATGATGTCGTTTACGCTGTCGTAACCATGCTTGGCGAGGTAATCCGCTATGCCTTGACGGATGTCTGTGATGCATTGCGGGTTGACGAACAAAGCTGTGCCGATAGCCAGGCCTGTCGCCCCAGCCAGGAGGAACTCGATAGCATCGCTTGCGTATTGGATTCCACCCATACCGATAATCGGCACGCCAGCGGGCCTGGCGACCTGCGAATATACGCGGTGCACCATCTGCACAGCTATCGGTTTTATCGCCGGCCCGCTGAGTCCGCCCGTGCCGTTGGCCAGGACGGGACGGCGGGTTTCGATGTCGATGACCATGGCGGTGAAGGTGTTTATCATGCTCAGCGCGTCAGCTCCGCCTTCCACCGCAGCCTGGGCGATGGCGGTGATGTCCGTAACATTCGGCGAGAGTTTGACGATGAGCTTGTTCCGCTGGCAGACTTTTTTAGCCTCAGCCGTAATCTGACGCACCGCCTGGGTATCCACGCCAAACTGAATGCCCCCAGCTTTGACATTCGGACAGGATATGTTCAGCTCCACGCCGCGGACTATTTCCACATCTTCCAGGGCCTCGGCCACGGCGATATAGTCCTCCACCGTAACGCCGGCGATGTTGACAAACACCGGCAGACCCAGCTGCTCCAGTAGGGGGATTTTCTCCGAGAGGAAGACATCCAGCCCAACATTGGCCAGGCCTATGGCGTTTAACATGCCGCTGCGGGTCTCGACGACTCGCGGATAGTCGTTGCCCGCTCGCGGGGCTACGGAGATGCTCTTGGTGACGAACGCACCGAGTTGGCGGAGGTCTACGAAGTCGGCGTACTCATCAGCGTAGCCACACGTTCCGCTGGCGGTCATCAGCGGACAGCCAAGCCGCACCCCCGCGATGTCAACAGACAGGTCAACCGATTTGGATTTTGCAATTTCGGATTTCATGCAAGGGATTATACAGACCTGTCTATCGGTCAGCAATGGTTGGGCCTACTTGTCTATTCCCTATTTGCCTATTGCCTCTTACCCGTTCCCTGGCTTAGAATCCGCCTTTCTCAAAAGAGGAGCAAAAAAATGACGAACAGTTCCATACGATCGTTGGAAGAGATTTGGCCTATGCAGGCTAGTCTCAACGCCCGGGCTGGTTTCGACACCCAGGCCCTTGGCGAGGAGTTGCTGGCGGCAGCCGGGGACAAGCCCCTGCCGGACGATGTGGCCTTGCGGATCGGGCGGGCGTTGAAGAATTACATCGACGCCATGTCGGCTGAGTGCCATGAGCTGCAGGAGTGCTTATCGTGGAAGCACTGGTATCGCGAAGCTCGCCAGGGCAAGCAGTATCAGCTTCAGGACTTGCAGAACGCCCGGGTCGAGGCGACGGATATGCTGTTTTTCTGGGTAAGTATCTGTCAAACGCTGGGCCTGGCCCCGGCAGATATCTACCGCCTGTACGAAAAAAAACTGGGAATCAACCACACTCGTCAGGACGAAGACCGCAGCCAGGCGCAGCACGCTCAACACGAAGATGAAAACCGCGAGGTGGTCTAGCCTGGCCGGTGGTTTAATACAACCTTGAGCCTGTTGCACAATTCGGGCCTGACAAAATTTGACAGGTGAATAATACGCGTTTGGTGGGTATAACGCGGCCAATGGATTGATTTGAGCACTGCGAAAAGATTCCCATGGCTTATAATTTTCCGCCTTGCGATTGGAATCAGGCGTTTTTATAAAAAATTTTTGCCACACACTTTACAAACTTGGAGGCCAAACGGTCGAACCGGTGTTTGGCCAGATTAAAGAT
>JAOZNE010000386.1:1207-1438 GCA_029933955.1 Phycisphaerae bacterium | reverse complement strand
CGTCAGTTTTGCAATGGGGGCAACGCTCTTGACCTCCGGGCCTAGCGACATGGACAAACTTCGCAGGTCGTGCATGTCGCTCAAAATATCGAGATTCGTAATCCTTTCGCCGTGTGCAATCTGGAGAGTTCGAAGATGCTTGAGTTTCCGTAGCGGTGCGAAGTCAACATGGCTATTGTCTGACGGCAGCATATACAGGCCTTGAAGACGGGGCAATTGGGCCAGCGAGGC
>JAOZNE010000386.1:0-1197 GCA_029933955.1 Phycisphaerae bacterium | reverse complement strand
ACTGTTTTGAAATTCAGCAGCCAGAAATTGAAGTTTTTGTAGCTTTGTCAGGTCTGGCATATTATCGGCGTTACACACCAGATGTGTAAGGTTTGAGAGCTGACCAATCGTGTGTTGGCCTATCTCTATCTTGTCGGCCATAAAAATGCAGACGGGCCTGGCGGCGATTAACGCTTCGCAAACATCCGCTTCAATCTTTGCTATTGACTTGACGGCAGGCTTTGATGTGGGGCTTGATGTGGGGCTGTCAGTCTTGCGGTTCTTGATTACAACCGTGATACCCGAATTGACCATTCTGCCCAGGGCTGCTGTATCGGTTGCGGCATGGCCACTAAGCAAAAGCGTGCGAACCGTCTTTAATTTTGCAGCCGGTTGGGTCATGATCCATCGAGTACCGGCTTTGCAAGTCTACACAGATAACTTCGCCATTCAACTTCACCAGGCCAGGCTGGCTGGAAAAAGCCAGTGGCATTTTTTCATCCCCGCGAAATATGTATGGAAAGGAGATTTTGCCTGCTGGCTTGCCGGCCTTGTCAACTAATCCCAGTTCGATGTATAGCAGGTCTCCATCTAAGGCGAGAAACTCATAGCTATCCGTGCCGTCCTTTTTGGTCTTTGCAGTCCTTATTGCAGCGAGGAAGCGCCCTCGCTGGACATTCATGCACTCGATCTCTATTGCTCCCGTTTCATCGGTGAGCTTAACCGATACGAGGCGATCTTTAGGCTGCTGAGGCTTGTCCCGGCCGCAACCCAGCGGGAGGCAACATCCGATTAGCAAGAACAGCGGTAAAAATCGCCCCAGCCCCGACCGCATACACCGACAAATGGTAGAAAGCATAATCTTTCTCCTGACAATACTCGGCGGATTCAACACAAGCTTAAGTACGACATGCATATCTTGCCACGCCGCATGGCTAAAGTATATCGTATCGTCGGGTGGTTGGAAGCCTAATTATTTTCAAGGCGAGTTGCCTGGTCACAGTTCAACAAATCAGATTTGACACTCTGTAATCCCGTCAAAAGGCCTGTTCTTCTGGAGGAACCACCTCTCCAGCCCATCGGTGACAAACTCGCCTGGGGCCTCTGTCTGAACCTATCGAAAAAAAACTTACGGGCGGCTGGCGGGTGCTATCTCTTTAGTTGATATCGTCTTCCCGCAGCTTCGGTTTTCGTAAGTTGAATTTTGGCTCCGGCGAG
>JAOZNE010000385.1:0-1440 GCA_029933955.1 Phycisphaerae bacterium | reverse complement strand
TTTTTTGCTTTAGCTCCGTAGGAGCGGCATCTTTGTAGTAAAAAAGACAGCCACGAACCAAGCTCCGTAGGAGCGACATCTTAAACGGTTCCAAAGCCAACACAAAGATGCCGCTCCTACGGAGCTAAACATCACGCAATCGCGTTACTACAAAGATATCGCTCCTACGGAGCTGTCCATCTCACCTACTGATTCATGGGATGGCTATAAAATTTATTGAAAAAGTGTGAACGGTTACCATTTGTTTTTATTCGCGGGCGAGGTTTTTTGTGAGTTCCTCGAAAAATGGCTTGGGGTTTTGTTCGAACTCCAGCGTGTGCGCCCCGCCCAGGCGGACGGTTCGCAGTTTGTCAGCTGTCAATTTCGCCACGCGGGCTTCGGTGGCGTCGTTGTCGATTATCCTGTCATCGCTGGCCAGGATCAGCGTCGTTGGACATGCGACTGCACCCCGGCGGGCGAATTTCAGGTCGAAGTCCATCCGTCGGCTGGCGTAGAGGAACCGGGCTGTCGCGCGTCGCAGGCTAAAGGCGTCGCTCCGCAGATATTCTTGCATAGCAGGGTTGCCCGTGAAAAGCTCAGGCCTACCCAACGGAATCTCGAACCGCACCAGCCCGGTCAGCCTGTTCACCACAGGCAAGGCCAGGCACGAAACCAGAGCTAACTTCCTGCCGAGCGACAAATCCACCAACGACGAAATACCCGGCGCGACCAGCATAAGCGAAGCGACCTTCGCCTGGACGCCCGGGTTGCGAGCCAGGCAGGCCAGGGCCAACTTGCCCCCCCAACTGACCCCCAGCAGATGCAGCCTGCCTGTCCCATCCCGCTGACAAATCTGCTCGATGCAAGTTATGAGGTCGCGGTAGAGCTGGGCCTTGTTATGGGCATGGCCTCTCTGGCGGGTGTTGTCGCCACTGCCCCGCCGAGTAACCTGATACACAACATGACCCGCCCTGGCCAAGGCCTGAGCTGAGCCGAAAAACCAGCCCGGATGGGACTGTATGCCATGGACGTACAGCACGGGCAACTTTTCGCCCTTGCCCTGGCCAAGGCCAGGCCCGGGACGATGCACGTAAACGCTCGTCGTGTAATTGGCTCGGGAATCGGCATGCTTCCGCAAGCAGAAGCATGGCACCCGAGATATCCATGGCGCCCACCCCCCCAGCGTGAAAAATTCCCTGTCAGGCTCCAGGCCAGGCCCGGGAACCAAGGCTGGGGGCGGATAAGGTCGTTGGTTGTTCATCGAGTGTATTCCGTCGCATCAAGCGTGGTTGCAAACACCGCAACCACGGCACCCGGCGGGTAAGGTCGTTGGTTATTCATCAGCTGGGCCACACTGCCGGAGGCGGGACTCGAACCCGCACTTCCCGAAGGAAAAGGGATTTTAAGTCCCCAGCGTCTGCCAATTCCGCCACTCCGGCAACGTAAAAAAGTAGTCAGTAG
>JAOZNE010000384.1:0-1452 GCA_029933955.1 Phycisphaerae bacterium | reverse complement strand
TAGTTACAGAAAGCCATGAAAAAATCTCACACACTTTTGGATTTGGGATTGGGTGCCGTGATTGTCTATCATCAAAAGTCCACGGATTTCACGGATTAAAAACGGATTTAGTGAACCTTCGATTTCACAGATTTTTTTGATAAAAAAATCCGTGTAATCTTCTTCCAGTACTCGTGTAATCCGTGGACTCCTACTCGCCCATTTGCCTGTTCCTTACTTGCCTATTTATTCATCGCCGCTGAGGTCATTTCTTCTACGGTTGTTTTGGCTGCGGCGCATACCTGGTCGCCAGCTCCGTAGAATACCGTAAGCCCGCCGTCGTTGTCCACGACCAGGCCATTGGAGAAAACGCAATTGTTGAAGACGCCTTCAAGTTCGTAGTTGGCCTGGGGTTGGAGGACAGGCTCGTCGGATGTCGAAATAATCCGCTCGGGGTGTTCCAGGTCGCTTAGCATAGCTCCGAGACAGTAGCGGTGGTTTCGGTCGGCGGCGTGATAAATTTCAAGCCAGCCTCGCGGGGTTTTTATCGGTGGGGCGCCACAGCCTACGCGTTGCTCCTGCCACGTGTCGCTCTTTGGCGCGAGGGTCATTTCGTGATAGCCCCAGCAGTGCAGGTCCGGCGAGTAGGCTGTCCAGATGCTGGCGGGGTTGAACTCGCTTTGGTAAGGCCGATGTCGGCAGACGTATTTGCCTCGCACTTTTTCCGGGAAAATCGTTACATCTTTTTGGTACGGCGGGAAGACCAATCCGTGTCGTTCGTATGTTACAAAGTCGCTCGTGCTGGCCAGGGCTACCGTTACGCCTCGGTCGGAGACGGCGGTGTATGTTATGTAGTATCGTCCGTCGATGAAGGTTATCCGCGCGTCCTCGCAGCCAAACGCTTCGTAGGCGTTGGCGGGGAATATCGCAGGGGCTGGGTCGAATGTAAACCGCAGGCCATCTTTGCTGCGAGCAACCCGCAGGTGCGACATGCTGGAGAGCACCATCCGTCCGCGATAGTAATAGCCTCGCCCGTCGGGGCAGTGCAGGTTCGGGTCGTCCTTGCGATACCGCCCGACATCCAGCTGGCCCGTCTCGGCGTCGAAGTAGAGATAGGCTACATAGTCAGCCTCGGCAGCGACAGCTTCGCCAACGCGAACCAGCAGCAGAATCTCATCGCCGAGCCGAACCGCAGCGGGGTTTAGCGTACAGATAACATGCAAGTCCTCCCGCGTAGGCGACAAGTCAGCTGGGCTTAGCAACGGATTTTCGTCAAATCGTTTCAAGAAATTAGCTCCATGAACAAGTAATCAGTTATCAGTAACAGCAAAAACAGCAGAACAACAAAAACAGCGAACCACGGATAGACACAGATAAACACTGTTTTTTGTAATCATTCACACTTTTTCAATAAATTTCACAGCCATCCCACAACACGATGGCTTGACAGCTCCGTAGGAGCGATATCTTTGT
>JAOZNE010000013.1:0-19848 GCA_029933955.1 Phycisphaerae bacterium | reverse complement strand
CGTGGTTAGATTTTTGCGTGAACATTTTGCAAGGAGTTGAGAAGATGGCATCGGCGATAGATTGGCCTGGGTTTGACGCGAGTAATCCAGTGGATACGCTCGTGAAGTTGTCGCACTATTACGGTTCGGATCCGAGCATCGTTTTGGCGGGCGGCGGGAACACTTCTGCCAAGTTGGACGATGGCCTGGTGCTGCTGGTTAAGGGTTCGGGCCATGCTTTGGCTACGATACCAGCTGATGGATTCGTCGAGATGGATCGCCAACAGTTGCTCGCGATTCTCGAGACGCCCGTGCCGGAAGATTTCGACCGTCGCGAAGAGCAGTTCAAAGAGCTGACCCTCGCTTGCAGGCGACACCCCGCCAAGGCCCAGCGGCCTAGCGTCGAGTGCCTGCTTCACGCGATCGTGCCCGGGCAGTTCGTGGTGCATTCCCACGCGACCCTGGCCAATGTCTTGAGCTGCTGCCAGGCTGGTAAGTCCATCGCGGCGGAGCTTTTTGGCGACGATGTTTTGTGGATACCTTACGCCCCCGGCTGGATGTTGGCGAAGGTGTTGGCTGATTGCCTGCGAGATTACACCGAAAAAACAGGGCTGGAATGTCCCAAGGCGTTTTTGATGCAGAACCACGGGCTGACTGTCAGCGGCGACGGGCCTGGGGAAATCCGCGAAAAAACCGATCATATCCTCCAAACCATCGCGGAGTATCTGCGTCGCGAGGCTGTCCCCGGCGAAGCTCCGTTTGGCCTGGCTAAGAAAGTTTCCGACGAACGCGCTGCGGCGCTCACCGGCGTGATAGGTCCAGCTTTGCGAGGCGCCCTGGCCAATGACCAGGCGGACGCGAAACTGCCGATAGTAACATTTGACGACGGCGGCCTGGCCCGGGCTATCGCAGCTGGGGCTGATGGCAAGGCGGTGGCCCTTGGCGGCGCGCTTATTCCGGATCAGGTGGTTTACTGCAAAACTTTGCCGGCGTGGTTCGACCCGGCTGATCTTGAAAACGAGGCCGAAATTATCGCAGCCCTCCGCGAGACTATCGAAAATTATCGCAGCGAGCGAGGCTTTGCGCCGCTGGTGATTTTGGTCGCTGGGCTTGGTATGTTTTCCGCTGGGCCTGACCTGGCGGGGGCGAGCACATCCGGGGCGGTTTATCGCGACGCCATCGAGGTTATGGCCTGTGCTGGCAACCTCGGCGGGGTGAAGTATCTCTCCGAGCAGGAGAGCGTCGACCTGGAAAATTGGGAGTTGGAAAATTACCGTCGGGCGATAGCATCTGGTGCCAAGGCGGGCAGGGCTGAGGGAAAGGTGGCGGTGGTTACAGGTGGGGCGCAGGGTTTGGGGTTGGAGATAGCACAAGCCCTCGCCCGGGCTGGGGCGCATGTGGTTTTGGCGGACATCAACGCCGATGGTGCCTCGGCTGCGGCTGAAGCGATAAACGATTCGCTCGGTAAAAACATGGCAATCAGCTTGGCGATGAATGTTGCTGACGGCGAGTCCGTCGCCCGGGCCATCGCGGCGGTGGTTCGAAAGTTCGGCGGGCTGGACTTGCTGGTCTCCAACGCCGGCGTGCTGCGAGCGGAGAGTGTCAAGACGCAGTCGCAGCAGGATTTCGACTTCGTTACGAACGTGAACTACAAGGGATTTTTCGTCTGCGTGCAGCAGGCCTCGGCTGTGCTGGCAACCCAGCATGAATGTTGCCCGAGCTATCGCAGCGACATTATCCAGATAAATTCCAAGAGCGGTCTCGTCGGCAGCAATCGCAACGGAGCCTACGCCGGCAGCAAGTTTGGCGGGCTGGGCTTGGTGCAGTCTTTCGCGATGGAACTCATCGAAGACGGCGTGAAGGTCAACGCCATCTGCCCGGGCAACTTTTTCGATGGCCCGCTGTGGTCAGACCCGGACAATGGCTTGTTCGTGCAGTATCTGCGAACCGGCAAAATACCCGGCGCCAAAACCCTCGAGGATGTCCGCAAAGGTTACGAAGCGAAAGTGCCGATGGGCCGAGGCTGTCGGACGGACGATGTGATGAAAGCGATATACTACATAATAGAACAACAATACGAGACCGGCCAAGCCCTGCCCGTAACGGGTGGCCAGGTTATGCTAAAATGATTGCGGATTTTTGATTTCGGATTTCGGATTGGAAAACGCATAAAAAAATCGGTAACCGTTCACAGAAAAGAACCACGAATGAACATTAATAAACACGAATTATTGTAAAAAACAAAGTTTACCATGAAGTTTCTTGTTTTTTCTTTCGTGTTTTTCGCCGTTTTAAATATCTGTGTCTATCCGTGTTTATCCGTGGTTCTTGTTTTTGTGTGAACGGTTACAATAAATCTGTCTTTGCGTTCTATGCGTTCTTTTGCGGTAAAAATTTTTGAAATCACAAAAAGGATATAGCTATGACGAACGAATCTACGATACCAGCGACGCAATACGCGGTGCAACTGGTTGGGCCTGATGAGTTGAAACTCAATACCAGCAAGCCTGTGGACAGGCCCGGGCCTTATCACATCCTTGCCAGGGTCGAGGCGGTCGGTCTGTGTTTCTCTGACCTGAAGCTGCTGCACCAGTTCGCGGGCCATGCGCGGAAACAGGAGATTGTCTCCGGCGTGGATCCGCAGGTTTTGGCGGAGTTGCCGAGTTACGCTCCGGGCACCGTGCCCACCGTGCCGGGCCATGAAGCCTGCGTGCGGGTCGTTGCCATCGGCGAAAAAGTTCAGCGGTATAAGGTGGGCCTGCGGTATCTCGTTCAGGCGGACTGGCGGCAGATGCTGACCCCGGAGAGCAATGGTGCGTTTGGCTATTGCTTCGAGGGGGCGTTGCAGGAATTCGTCATTATGGATGAGCGGATTCTCATCGACCAGGCCAACGAGTGCGATTATCTCGTCCCAGTCAGCGAGGAGCGATCGGCTTCGGCGGTGGCGCTGGTCGAGCCCTGGGCGTGCGTGGAGTGTTCGTATATTTCGCCCGAGCGACGCACCTTCAAGCCCGGTGGCAAGTTGCTAATCGTCGCTGAACCAGGCCATGGCGCCGACAGCATCGACGACTGCGTGGACAACGAGGCTGGTCATCCCGCGGAAATCACCGCCATCTACGGCTCGCAGACCGATGCGGCTGCGTTCAATATTCAGCCGACCGGCGGGGTTTTTCAGTCGACTGATATTCTCGCGGACATCGCATCGCTGCCGGGGGAAACCTACGACGACATCGTCTACTTCGGCGCCAGTGCGGAGGCTATCGAAGCCCTCAACGACAAGCTCGCCCGCGGCGGAATAATCAACATCGTGCTGTGCGGCGAGAAAATCGGACGCCCCGTATCTGTCGGCGTCGGGCGCGTGCATTATGGCTTGACCCGTTGGATCGGCACGACCGGTTCCAAGGCTGCTGAGGCCTACGAAGCTATCCCGCAAATCGGCGAAATCCGCGAGGGCGAAGAGGTCGTGGTCGTCGGGGCTGGCGGGCCTATGGGGCAGATGCACGTTATCCGCGACCTGTGCCTTAGCAGGGGACAGATGAGCATGACCGCGACGGACTTCGACGACGAACGGCTGGAATCGCTGCGAGTCAAGGCTGAGCCTTTGGCCCGGGCGAAGGGCTATTCGCTGCGAATGGTGAATCCCAAAACCACGCCGTCCAGCGACGGATTCACATATTACGCGTTGATGGCTCCGGTCGGCGCGCTGGTAGCGGACGCTGTGAACACCGCCAAGAGCGGCGCGATGATAAATATTTTCGCGGGCATTCCCGCTCCGGTAAAGCAAGACCTCGACCTGGACGCGTACATCGCCAAGGAGCTGTTCATGTTCGGCACGAGCGGCTCGCTCATCAGCGACATTCTCATCGTCCGCGATAAAATGCAGGACGGGCAGCTGGACACGGACCTTTCGCTGGAGGCCATCTGCGGCATGGCTGGGGCGTTGGAGGGAATCGAGGCGGTCAAGAATCGAAGCGTCTCCGGGAAAATTGTGGTCTATCCGCAGCTGCACGAAATGGGCTTGGTACTGCTGAGCGAGCTGGGCGAAAAGTTCCCGACCGTCGCGGCCAAGCTGGACAACGGCGGCTGGGGCCCGCAGGCAGAAGCCGAACTGCTGAAGGTGGCGAAGTAGTAGTATTTCGGATTTTTGATTTCGGATTGCGAGAAAATTATGGGTAAGACATTTGTTGGTTTTGGATTTGGGCCTATTCAGAGTGGGCTGTTTTTATATGAAGCCTGGCAGTCGGGTAACTTTGACCGCTATGTCGTCGCTGAGGTGAACTGCGAGTTGGTGCGGGCCTTGGGCGACAATGGCGGAGCGTACGAGTTGAATGTCGCAGGCCAAGACCATATAGAGACGCATACCATCGAGGGCGTCGAGCTGTATGACCCGAACGACCAGGCGGGTCGGCGAGCCATCGTCGATGCGATCGCCCAGGCCGATGAGATTGCGACTTCCCTGCCGAGCGTAAAGTTTTACGATATCGGCGGCCAGGCCAGCGTCGCGGGGATACTCGCTGAGGGTCTCCAGGCCCGCGACCATGCTCGCCCCGTCGTGGTCTATGCCTCGGAAAATAACAACCATGCCGCGGAAATTCTCGCGGAGATATTGGCGGGCAAGACCTCGCCCCAGGCCCTGGAAAAAGTGCAGATTCTCAACACCGTCATCGGCAAGATGAGCGGGATTATTTCCGACCAGGCTACGATCTCGCAGATGAAACTCCGCCGGATAACGCCGAAGATTTCGCACGCGATTTTGGTCGAGGAGTTCAACCGAATTTTGATTTCCCGCATAGACCTGGCTGGGTTTACCCGCGGGATAACATGTTTCGCGGAAAAGGCTGACCTGCTGCCGTTCGAGGAAGCCAAGCTCTACGGCCACAACGCGATCCACGCGATGTTGGCTTATCTTGCCGAGCTGAGGGGTTACGAAACCGTAGCCCAGGCCAGGGACGACGCCGAGCTGTTAGCCATCGCTCGGCGGGCGTTTGTGGATGAGTCCGGCGCCGCTCTTTGCAAACGATACGCCACTCTGGACGAGCCGTTGTTCACGCTGGCGGGCTATGGGGAATATGCCGACGACCTGATCGAGCGGATGGTGAACCCGAACTTGCACGATCTGGTTGAGCGGGTCGGGCGCGACCACCTTCGCAAACTGGGCTGCGACGACAGGCTCTTCGGCACGATGCAGTTGGCCCTTCGATATGACATCGAGCCGGTGAACCTGGCCCGCGGAGCTGCCGCTGGGGTGGTGTCCATGATCCGCCGGGCGAAGGAATTGGCAGAGCTGCCCGCGCATCTGCCCGCCTCGCCGGAGCAACTGACCCGCCAGGGCCTGGCCGACTTGCTGGGCGAGATATGGGCGACCCAGCCAGAACCTGCCGTCGCGAAAAAACTAGTAGACCTCACCTGGGCTGAGTTGGAGAGTATGTAGCAGCGGTTAATTGGGTTTCTCCATGTGTTCTTCCCGCTTTGGCACAAGTTCCTGACCGGGAACCGCTCGAACATGACAGATTATAACTTCGGCACCAGTCGGCTACTCGAACGAGACTGGTTGGCCTGTCGCTTCCAGGACGGATCGCCAGAGGCTGCCTTTTGGGTCTACGTGTTTTCGGCCTGTGGTTACCAGCTCCATCGGCAGGTGGACGACGTGGTTGTTCAGTTGGCCCACGACCATATCGGTTCGGCCTGTCATAGCGGCGTGGACTGCACCCTGGCCTAGCTGAAGGCAGTACAGGCTGTCGTCGGCAGAGGCTGGTACGGAGCGGATAACGTAGCTCGGGTCGATGTACTTGACCGTGTGAGCCATATCGCACGCTGTGAGATGCTTCTCGATTTTACGCTTGAGGAACAGGCCTATATCGCCCAGCTTGTCGTTGCCCGATGCGTCCTGGCCGAGGTCGCCATTTTGCATAAGCTCCTGCCCCGCTCCTTCAGCGACGATAATGCAGGCGTGCTGCCTGAGTTCGAGTCGCTCTTTCACCGCAGCGAGGAATCCGCCGGGGCCTTCTAGCTTGAAGGGTATTTCCGGAATCAGCACGAAGTTCGCGTCGCCCGAGGCCAGGGCTGTATTGCAGGCGATAAAACCGCTCTCCCTGCCCATGAGTTTGACCAGCCCCACGCCGTTGCGGGCGCCCTTTGCTTCGGTGTGGGCGCAGCGGACGACCTGGCCTGCTGCCGCAGCAGCTGTCTCGAACCCGAAACTTTTGTCCAAGTGCATGATATCGTTGTCAATGGTTTTCGGGATGCCGATAATCGAAATCGCCAGCCCCCGCCGAGCGACCTCAGCTGCGATATTCCTCGCCCCTCTTTGCGTGCCGTCCCCGCCGATGGTCAGCAGAATATTCACGCCAAGCCTGGCCAGGTTGTCGACGATGTCCTCGGGCGTTTGGCTGCCCCGCGACGAGCCTAGTATCGTGCCGCCGGTTTCGTGGATATGGTCTACCACGCCGGGGGTCAGCTCCAGGGGAGCGTGGCCATGCTTCTCGACGACGCCCTCATAGCCATATCGAAACCCGAGGATATTTTGAACGCCATAGCGGAAGTGCAGGCACATCACCGCCGCTCGGATAACGTCGTTCAGGCCCGGGCAAAGTCCACCGCAGGTAACTATCCCCGCGCGAACCTTGGTTGGGTCGAAGAATATTTTCCGTCTGGCTCCGACCTGCTCGCAGGCAGCAAGCTGGGCCACAACCTTGGTCGACTTGCCAGCGAGCCTGGCGAGACGGTTCTCGAAAAGAATCTTCGCCGAGTCGCTCACGCAGTTGCCCCGCTGGCAGTGTCCTGTACATTCCTTGCGGACATCGCATACCAGACAGGTTGGCGAATCGATCTCGCATTGGCCTAACCGTTGTATTTGCAAATCTTTCGGTGTCATCACAATTGTTGTTCCGTATTAAAATCGTAATCGTTCACGGCTATATAAAAATTCACCATGAAGTACATGAAGAGCATGAAGTTCTTTTTTTGTAACCAGTCACAGTTTTTTCAGCCTGAAGGGCTAAATTATCCTGGCCTTTCAGGCCGAGAAGCACCAAAACGCTTTTATTTTGTCGCAACTGGGCCAATTGCAAAGCTAGGCTACATTTTTGCAATAGGCTCAAATAATTCGTGTTTATTCGTGTCCATTCGTGGTTCTTTTCTTTTCTCTTTCACCGCCCGGCTGGGGACGGTTGCAAAAAAAAACCCCCAACTGTTGCATCTCTTCTTAACAAAGCCGCAACAATTCGTTAACATTCGCATCTCTGTAAAATACTATCGGAATAGTTAGCCCGGAAACTGAAGGGAGCAGCATGTTAGATATCGGCATTTTGGCGGCGGCGGAGCCCACCTCGGTGGACATTGCGACAATCGTGCCCATGATTTTCCAGGTCATCGGCGGGCTTGGCATCTTTATGCTGGGCATGAAGTACATGTCCGACGGCTTGCAGACCATCGCGGGCCATCGGCTGAGAAGCATGATCAGCGCGGTAACCAACAATCGCCTCCTAGCCACGAGCGTAGGCTGCGGCGTTACCATGCTCGTCCAGTCCAGCAGCGTTACCACGGTAATGGTCGTCGGCTTTGTCAACGCGGGGTTCATGACGCTTGCCCAGGCTATCGGCGTGATTATGGGTGCCAATATCGGCACGACCATCACGGGCTGGATACTCGTGCTGAAAATCGGCAAGTACGGGCTGGTCATCCTCGGAGCGGCTGCCCTTATCTATCGTTTCGCCAAGAGCGACCGCTGGCGGTATCTCGCGATGGTAGCTATGGGTATCGGTATGATATTTTATGGCCTGGAGCTTATGAAGCTGGGGTTCAAGCCCATCCGCACCATGCCAGACTTCGAAGCATGGTTCTCGACCTTCCAGGCTCATAATTACTTAGGCGTGCTCAAGTGTGCCATGGTAGGTTGTGTGCTGACGATGATAGTTCAGTCGTCCTCTGCGACGCTGGGCATTACGATGGGCCTGGCTACGACGGGCGTTATACCTTTTGAAACGGCTGCCGCCCTGGTGCTGGGCGAGAATATCGGCACGACCATCACGGCCTGGCTTGCCTCGCGAGGCACGACGACCAACGCAAAACGGGCCGCCTACGCGCACATGATCTTCAACATTATCGGCGTGGCATGGATTACCGCTTTGTTCGGGCCTTATATTCATCTGGTGAAATATGGCATGGGGCTGACGGGGCAGAACCCGACCCTGGTTACCACCGCAGCTGGCGGCGAGATGTCGTATCCGTACATCATCGCCGGCATCGCGATTGTGCATACCGCGTTTAATGTCGTCAATACGCTGATGTTCCTGCCCTTTACGCAAATCCTGGCCAGGATTCTTGTCAGGCTCGTGCCGGAGAAAGCCTACAAAGAGGCTCCGCACCTGACGGGCCTGGACATGAGGCTACTTGAGACCCCGCCGATTGGCATCGAGCAGTCCCGTGTCGAAATTATCCGCATGGGCAGCGTGTTGACCAAAGCCATGGCCAGGCTTCGCGAGTCTATCAGCACGGATAAAGTGGACGACAAGGTGGTGCGGAAAATATTCCACGCCGAGGAAATACTCGATATCATTCAGCGGGAAATTGTCGAGTTTCTCACGAATCTGCTGAGCAGCGCGGTCTCGCACGACATGGCCGCCGAGGGCAGACAGCAGCTCCGCATCGCGGACGAATACGAGTCCACCAGCGATTATGTCGCAGCCATACTCAAGCTGCACCTCAGACTGGTCAAGGCAAACCATAGCTTCTCGCCCGAGCAACGGGAGAGCATGTTAAAGCTGCACGACGAGACGATGGGCTATATGGAACTTGTAATCCAGGGCTATGAGCAGGGCAACCCGGACACGCTAAGCAAGGCTGGCACCCGAGCAGGCGAGATAACCCACCTGGCCAGGGAACTGCGAGACGACTACCTTGCGAAAGTTACGGAAAAACGATCCGAGCCGTTGGTTACCGTGGTCTATACCGATATGCTGCACTCGTATCGGAGAGTAAAAGACCACCTGCTGAATGTAGCGGAGTCGCTGGCTGGCGAAAAGTAAAACGTACAGCGAATGACGAATCGATAACGAGGGCAGAGTGACGAAAAAATGACCAAGGCCCAAATACCCAAGGCTCATTGAATAGCCAATGACCCATCCCCTGTGTCATTCGTTTTCCGTTGTTTTTTGCTTTTACTGATAACTGATAACTGGAGTTGAGCATGGATATGCAGAAGATAACGAATTGTATTGGCAAGGGTGCTTTTGTCGAGGCTGAGAATGCATGGATGGCTGCGGTTCGGGACGATCCAGCTCCGGAGTTGGTGAACAAAGCTCTGTGTGCTTTTGTTGCTGCGGGGAAGGAAGACATGGCTGAGACGCTGGGCTGGGCGCTGCTGGAAGCTCACGCCGAGTCGCCCAAAGAACAAACTCTCGCCTTGGCATGCGCAGCTTATCTTGCCCTGCCCGGCAGCGAGGAACTTCGCAGCCAGACAGCTGAGCTGTTTAAAGCCGCCTACGGGGATAGCGAAAATTTCGAGGAAATATACAAAGCGGCCGGGCTTGAGACAGGCCAATCTGCCCGGCGAGCTATCCGCACGTTGCAGACCTGCCTGGCTCTGACGCCCGGAGTGCATCTGGTCAATCGTTTCGACGGCAGGCTTATCAAAATCATCAGGCTAACACCGATGGGCGAGTTCGAGTTCCACGATTTCGCCGACAAGCGCGACGAAGCTATCGAGCCAAAACTCCTTGCCGATGAGTTCGACCCGCTGGACGAAGCGGACTTCCGCGCGATGCAGCTAGCTGGCGTCGACGCTATGACCCAGCTGGTGCAAAAGGAAATCGCCCGCGTTCTTATAGGTCTGTGCATCGCCAACGCCGGCCAGGCTGATTCCGACACGATAAAGCAGACGCTCGTCCCGAAATATCTGCCTGCGAGCAAGTGGTCGAGTTGGTGGGGCCGAGCGCGCACGGCTGCCAAGAAAAGTGAAAATCTTACCCTGGAAGGCCGTAGCCCCGTCGTGGTGATTTATCATCCCGGCGGCAAGACTCTGGAAGAGGAGTACCTCGCCAGCCAGGCCTACCAGGGGGCTTATCACCCCATCGATTGGCTTGGCGTGTTGCAGAACTACATGCGAGACGCCTCTGCCCGCGGGGACAGGCCCGACGCCAATTTCACCGCTACGATAACAGCTGCCATTGCCCAGCGGACCCTCAAGTGTGCCAGCTCATCGCAACTGGCTGAGGCGCTCGAGGGCGTTTTGGTACTGGAAATCGCGGGGCAAATGGGCATCGCCCCCCCCGGCGAATCGCTGCCGGGGGCAATTGAGATTTTGGACAAAATGAAAGACCCCGCCGAAGCGGTAGCCAAGTTGCCCGAAGCTGACCTCTGGCCCGGCGCGATAAAAGCGGTGCACGACCTGTCCAACGGGCCTGAGATTTTCGAGCAGCTGTTGTACCTGGCTCCGTTGGAACAGCTCGACACGATAGCTGCCAACCTGGCTGAGCTTGGTAATAACGACGCGCCGAGCCAGGCTGTGGCCCGGGCGATAATTTCGCCTATCGAGCACATCGACCTGTGTTTGTGGGTTTGGCTGGCTGAGGGTCAGATCGTAGTTGACCAGCCCGGCAAGCTGACCATGCTGATGAAACTGCTCGACCTGGCCCATGAGATAGACCACAATTGGCCTGGCGACCAGGCCAGTCGAAAAAACGCCCGGCAAAAGGTGCGACAGGCCCTGTCAGCCGGGGATTATGCGATATATCAGCAGGCCCTCGACGAGGCTGACGAAGCTATGGGCAGCGTCGTCAAGACGAAAATAGAGCGGACGGACAGCCTGGCCCAGGCACTCAGCGAGCAGATGATAAATCGCCTGCGCGAAAAATTCTTCAGCCTGTTCGTCAAAGCCAGGGTGAATCCGTGGGAGGACGAGTCCGTTATCTGGACGAGCGAAGCTGCCCTGGAGGCGCATCACAAAGAGCTGAAGGTGCTCAAGGAAGTAACCATGCCCGCCAACGCCAAGCAGATTGGCGAAGCTGCGGAGGAGGGCGACCTGCGGGAAAACGCCGACTGGCAGGCGGCTATCGAAGAGCGGGATATGCTCGTCGCCCGTGCTCGGAAAATCCAGGACGAACTTGCCCGGGCCAGGGCTATCCATATTACGCACGTGCCGAAAGATTCTATCGGCATAGGCTCGCGGGTAACGCTTCGGCGGGTGGCTGACGGAGAGACATTCGAGATGAGCTTCCTGGGCCCGTGGGACAGCGACACCGCAAACGGCATATACGCATACACAACCAAGCTGGCGAAAAACCTGATGGGCAAAAAAATCGGCGACACGCTGTCGTTGGAAATCGCAGGCCAGCAAGGCCAATTCACCATCGACAGCCTGGCTGCGGCGATATAAAACCGGTGCTTGATATTGTCGGCCTGGGCGGCGATACTGCGGGCATGAGTTCTTTGGGCGAAAAACTTTGCGGCAAATTCGTTGTCTTCGACGGGCCTGACGGGGCTGGCAAGAGTACGCAGGTGGAGATGTTGCGAGAGTATCTCAGCCAGGCTGGTTGCGACGTAACGTTGGCTATCGATCCGGGCGGGACGGACACGGGCGGGCGAATTCGGGAAATTCTGCTGCACTCGAAGGGCCTGGACATCAGCCCGGTCTGCGAGACTTTTCTTTTCATGGCCAGCCGCGCCCAGCTTGCCCATGAAGTTATCAGACCTGCCATCCAGGCTGGGCGAGTGGTACTGGGCGACAGGTTTATCTCCGCGACGCTGGCGTATCAAGGTGCCCTCGGGGTCGACCCGAAATTTATTCTCGACCTGGCAGGGGCGGCTGTGGGCCAGACCTGGCCTGACCTTACGATTATCCTGGACATCGACGCAGACTGTGGCCTGGCCCGGCTTGGTAGCGAGCCTGACCGAATGGAATCGCGAGCGGGCAGCTACCACGAACAAGTCCGCCAAAAGTTCCGCCAGCTGAGCGAAATCTACCCCCGCCCCGTGCGATGCCTCGACGCGACAGGCACGCCAGGGGAAGTCTTCGACAGGCTCCTGCAACTGCTGGAAACAGAGTTTGACAATGCTTGAATTACACGAAATCATAGGCCAGGGGTCGGCGATTGGTCGGTTGCGGGCGAACATGTCAGCTGACAGGATGCCCCATGCGATGATCTTCGCGGGGCCAGCTGGCGTGGGTCGGCGGACGACTGCGATGGCCTTGGCCAAGATGTTGCTCTGCGAAAATCCCCAAGTCGGCGATGGTGGACTTTTCGCCCAGGCTGAGGAGGCCCCGCAAGAGCTGAGGCCTTGCGGGACGTGTGAGTCTTGTCGGATGATGCAGGCCGGCTCGCACCCGGACTTCCAGCTTATCTACAAGGAACTAGCCCGCTATCACGACGAGGCATCCGTACGCAATCGGGTTATGCAAGACCTGGGCATTGATGTGATACGCAGCTTTCTCACCGCTCCAGCTTACCGGGCGTCCAGTCGCGGGCGGGGCAAGGTTTTCGTCGTCCGCGAGGCTGAGCTTATGAGTATCGCCGCCCAGAACTCGCTGCTCAAAACGCTCGAAGAACCCCCCGCGGGCATAACGATAATCCTGCTGTGTCAAAAGCCCGAGCAACTCCTGCCGACCACGCTCAGTCGATGTTCGCTGCTGCGGTTCGGGCCACTGCCAAGAGATTTTGTCGCAGAGAAACTTGCCCAGGCAGACATGGGCCAGGGGGAGGCCAGCTTCTGGGCAGCCTTTACCGCAGGCTCGATAGGTCGGTCCGTCAAGCTGGCCCAGGCGGGGATGTACGAAATTAAATGTCGGGTTTTGGAAGACTTGGCCGGCCTGGGCCAGGCTGGGGACGCCAAGCTCGGCGAGAGCCTGGCCAAGATGACGGACAAGTTGGCAGAGCAGGCGGTGCGACAGGCCAAGAAGGTTGACGGGGCGTCGTTGTCCAAGAGCCTTGCTGCCCGCCAGGCTACCGGAGCGATGCTGGAGATAATCGCCAGCGCCTACCGCGACGCTCTGGCCAGGGCGACGGGCACACCAGGCCAGGCTGTGAATGCCGATCAGCCCGCGGTCGTCGAGACCCTGGCGGGCAAGTTCAGCCCCACCGACCTGGCGGAGATACTCCAGCAGCTAAGCCGATACGAAAGGCTGTTGTGGCGCAACCTTAACGCCAAGCTCGTGTGGGACAATGTGGTAATCACCTGCGCATCAGCCGCAGCTCTGACGGTCTGACGGCATGTCGCAACGGAACGCTACGGCGAGGTGTCGCCGCCGTAGTTGGGGTTCGGGATAGGCACTTTGCCACACGGGGGCATGGGTGGGGGGATGAGCTTGCCGCCATTGCGGCCCAGGACGATCAAGCCCCGCCCGCCGGTATTGGTGTTGATGTTCACCAGCTCCACGCCGGTTCTGCCCTTAGCTCCCAGGCCCGGTGCCAGCAGCTGACCCAGGAGAAACGCCGAGAGCGTTCTTTTGCCGTCAGTGCGTTGGCCCCAGGTAAGCCTGCGTTGGCCTCGCCTGGTGTCCATTTTCCACGACCCGTGCGTGCCGTAAGCTCCCATGCCGCGGTCGCCGCTGTAGCCTATGAATGCGCCCGTGCCAGTAGCTGCGAGTGTCGCTACGGGGGTTTTGACGCGGAAATCGTTCGTGCCGCGGGAGCTGTCGATATTGCCGTTGACGTAGCCATACTTCAGGCCAAGCCTGGCCCGGACGTGCTTGCCTTGGCGGGAATATTCCCGAATGCCGAACTTCGAACTGGGCTTGACAATCCATCTGCCACGGTCGGCGAACTCCAGCTCGACCGTCGAGCCAAACCCGGTACGGACAAGGCAGAGTTGGCCCAGTTTGTCGCCGACCTTCAGCCCCTGCCACTTGCTGGGCTTTTGGGCTAAGTTGCGATAGGATGCGGCACCGTTAACCGACACGACGGTAGCCTGCTGAGACACCGCCGGGCTGGCAGAAGCCTTGGCCCGGGCGACGGATTGACAAGCTGCCAGAGCAAACGCGACGATGACGAACATAGCTGCGAACTTTTTCATGTTGAACTCCCTGTTTTTCAATACGAACGATAGTCCCGTAATTATAGCACAGGCCAACAGCCCAGCCAAACGAATCAGACAACTATTTCGATTTTTTTACCTCTTGAGATTTTCCAAGGCTTAGGCAGGCCAAGTCCTGCCAGGTCCGCCAGTCTCGCCATAAGACACCCCGCCGGGCGAAAGGTTTGGCGGAAAAAACGAAAAACAAATAGTCGCCAACAAGCTTCGCGGGAATGACAAAAAAACAAAACAGAAAAACACGGGCGAGATGTCCATGCTGCGGGAGGTTATGGCAGGAGTTTGCTCAGGGCTTGGGTTGCAGCTTTGGGGTTTGTCGCGTTGCAGATATCTCCGCAAACCGCTACGCAGCGGGCGCCCAGGCTGACCAGCTGGCCAGCGTTGGCAGAGGTGATGCCCCCCACCGCTACGACGGGCAGAGACACTTCCGCCATAATCTCGCTCAGCAGCTCCGGGCCTACTGTGGGGTAATCCTTCGTGCGAGTTTCAAATATAGGCCCGACGGCGATATAGTCCGCCCCCTCGTTGATAGCCGATTTGGCCTCGGCCAGGGAGTGCGTGCTTCGGCCTATGATAGCGTCGGGGCGCAGGAGTTTGCGGGCTTCGCTTATCGGCAGATCGTTCTGGCCCAGGTGCACGCCGTCGGCTCCGACGATAGCTGCGATGTCAGGCCTATCATTGATGATCAACAGCTTGCCGGTTTCGTCGGTAAGTTCGCGAAGTTCCGCAGCCATGGCAAGGAAAACGTCGTCGTGGGAGTCCTTCTCGCGCAGTTGCAAGGCCTCGGCTCCGCCCGCGACAGCTCCCCGGGCGACCTCCCGCAGCGAGGCGTTGCGGCAGAGACTGGCTGAGATCATCGCGTATAGTTTCACCTCCGCGAACCGCTCTGCTGTCAGGAATCGGCTGGTGAGCCGCTGCTCCAGCGTATAGGCGTCATACCGCATCCGCTCGATAGACTCAGCTACCTTGGGCGCGAGAATCTTGCTGTATTCCTCGATGGTTCGCAGAGCCTCGGTAAGGCGTTTGCAGGCGGCGGTAGCTACGTCGCGGACGGTTTGGCGGTCTATCTCGCCGGGGCTGGACAGCTCTCGGCCTACATCTCCCGGCGTGTCCCGGCTGGTTATCAGCTCGTCGTATGGCAGCTCGTCGAGCAGGTCTTTCAGGTCGCTGCGAAAATGCTTGGCCATGGCGGTAATGGCTGGGTCGTTGAGAACGAATCGACCACAGTCTTCTATTACGCGCAGGGCCTCACGGGCACGATTGAAATTGGCGTCAAGGATACGATGAATTTCACGCATGGCCAAACTCCTGACTACTCGGAATGCCAAGTTTTTTTCGGTTTTACAAGTTATGGTTAGGCACGGGGAATTGTTTGCAGATATCGTGCACGAAGTTTTGTGCTTTTTTTATGGTGTCCTGGTTGCCGCCCGATGTCAAGATTTTGTCTATCCAGTCAGCCAGGAGGGTCATGTGTTCGCTGCCCAGGCCTCTGGTTGTTATCGCGGGTGTGCCCAGCCTGATGCCGGAAGTTTTTATCGGCGGTCTGGGGTCGAACGGGATGGCGTTTTTGTTGCAGATAATCCCAGCTTCGCTCAGCATCGCCGCAGCTTCGTGGCCTGTCATATCGGGCATTTTGCTGCGGATATCCACGAGCATCAGGTGGTTGTCCGTGCCGCCGGAGACCAGCCTCCAGCCTCGGGTGGTTATCTCGTCCGCCAAAACACGGGCGTTGTTAATAATCGCGCCGGCGTAGTTTTTGAACTCGGGCTTCATCGCCTCGAGGAACGAAACCGCCTTGGCTGCGATGGAGTGCATCAAAGGCCCGCCCTGGATGCCGGGGAATATCGCCTGGTCGATTTTTTTCGCCCACTGTGCCTTGCAAAGTATGATACCCCCGCGAGGCCCGCGGAGCGTTTTGTGGTTGGTGGTGGTTATAAAGTCCGCATACGGTGCCGGCGTGGGGTGCTGCCCGGAAACCACAAGCCCAGCGATGTGGGCAACGTCAGCCATCATCAGACAGCCCGCCTCCGCGGCGATTTGTCCGAAGGCTTCGAAGTCCAGTTTGCGAGGATAGGCTGAGGCTCCTACGACGAGCATCTGGGGCTTTTCCTTTAGCACCAGTTGGCGGACGTGGTCCATGTCCAGCCTTTCGGTATCTTTCTCGACGCCGTAGTGCGTAGCTTTGTATATTTTGCCGGATAGGTTTATGCCAAGCCCGTGCGAGAGGTGCCCGCCATGGGCCAAGTCCATGCCCATGATTTTATCGCCGGGCTGGAGTGCAGCGAGGTAGACTGCCAGGTTCGCGTTCGTGCCGCTGTGAGGCTGAACATTGGCGTGGTCCATACGGAAGAGACTTTTCGCCCGGTCGATAGCGATTTGTTCGACCTTGTCGCATTCGTCGCAGCCACAGTACCAGCGGTGGGCTGGGTAGCCCTCGGCGTATTTATCGGTAAGCACCGACCCCAGCGCCATCAGCACGGGTATCGAGACGTGATTCTCCGACGCGATAAGTTCCAGCGTCTCGTTCTGACGTTCGTGCTCCTGCATTATCAGGCGCGCGATTTCGGGGTCTGCCTTAGCCAACCGATCCATCATACAATCTCCTTGCCACTTGTAGGGACATTACGAAAGAGTTACTCTATCGCCAAGGGCTGTCCAATGCAAGTGCTTTGGGTAAGCAGGCAATAGGCAATAGGCAAAAGCAGTCCATGGATTACACGGATTTTTTTGATTAAAAAAAATCTGTGTAATCCGTGGACTCTTGTTAGGACGCTCAGCCTGTGAAATCCGAAATCCGCAATAAACACCCGTTGCATTTTCGTCCGGGCTGGCCTAGAATGCTGCGTTGCAAAAATGAAAACTACAACCACATAAGAAGCTGTGGGAACTTTGAAAGGTAATGGTGAGAGCAATGGCGAAAATTAAAAAGCATCTTTTCACGAGCGAATCAGTAACCAAGGGACATCCGGACAAGGTAGCGGATCAGATTTCCGACGCCGTTCTGGACGCGCTTATCGGAGCTGACCCCAAAGCTCGCGTAGCTTGCGAGACGCTGGTTACAACCGGGCTGGTCGTGTTGGCGGGCGAGGTTACTGTGCACACGAAAAAGGCTGAGGATCAGCTAGCCCGCGTGGACGAAATCGCGCGAGAAGCTGTCAAAGCCATTGGCTATAACCATCCGGAGATCGGGTTTGACTACCGTAGCTGCGCCGTTGTGCGAGCTTTGCATAGCCAATCTGCCGACATCTCCCAGGGCGTTACCGAAGGCAAGGGCGAGCACACCCAACAAGGCGCTGGCGACCAAGGACTGATGTTCGGCTTTGCCTGCGACGAAACCAAAGCTCTCATGCCCCTGCCGATATACCTAGCCCACCGCATGACGGAAAAACTCTCCGAAGTCCGCGAGAATGAAACCCTCGACTGGGTTCTGCCCGACGGCAAAAGTCAGGTTACCGTGGAATATCACGACGACAAGCCTGCTAAAATTCACACCGTCGTTATCTCGACGCAGCACACCGAAGCGGTCGTCGGCAAGGACGGCAATATGACGCCCAAGGCTAAGAAGGCCCTGATAAACGAGGTCATCAAGCCCGTTATTATGAAAGAGTGTCCGAAGATGTGGAACAACAAGATTATTTTCCATATCAACCCGACGGGCCGATTCGTGGTCGGCGGGCCTCATGGCGACGCGGGGCTGACCGGCAGGAAAATCATCGTCGACACCTATGGCGGACGCGGTAGTCATGGCGGCGGAGCGTTCAGCGGCAAAGACCCCAGCAAGGTCGACCGCTCAGCTAGCTACATGGCCCGGTATATTGCCAAAAATATCGTCGCAGCCAAACTGGCGACCGCGTGCGAGGTGCAGTTGGCCTACGCTATCGGCGTGGCTGATCCTATCAGCGTGCTGGTCGACTGCGAGGGCACGGAAGTTATCGAGGAAAGCAAGATAGCTGACGCTGTCCGCAAGGTCTTCCCGCTGACACCAAAGGGCATTATCAAGCATCTGAATTTGCTCAGGCCCATTTATTCCGACACGGCCCACGATGGCCATTTCGGACGAAAGGGCAGGGGCTTCACCTGGGAAAAGACAGATCTTGCCAAGAAGCTGCGAACCGCGGTAGGCCTGTAAATGTAGCACAGTCGCCCCGGCTGTGAAAATGTAGGTCATGCAAATTGTTGCATGGCAAAAAAACAAAAAGAATGGATTCCCGCCTGCGCGGGAATGACAAAGAAAAAAAACAGAAAAGCATGGGCAAGATGCCCAAGCGACACATGGGCGAGACGCCCACGCTACAAAAAACACAGCCGAGGGCGGCTGTGCTACGTAAAAAAAGAACTTCATGCTCTTCATGGTGAATTTTTGTATGGTCGTGAACGGTTACGTTTTATGAAGCTGTCCCTCGCAGCTATTGCGTTTTGTTTTGCGTTAGCAAGTCCGGCCTGGGCTGGCGGGGCGCAGTCCCTGTCGCGGCAGTTGGGCGAGTTGGTCGATGAGTTTCAGCGAACCAGCCGGGCGGCGGTGGGCGTCTCGGTGGTGGACTTGCCAACCGGGCGGGAGGTCTTCGCCAACTCGGCAAATCAGGTTTTTATACCGGCCAGCAATCAGAAACTTCTCACGAGTGCCTTTGCCCTGGCCAGGCTCGGCGGGACTTTCCAGTTCACCACGACTGTCGCCCGCGCTGGCAACGATGTGATAATCTCCGGCGACTTCGACCCGACGCTTGGCGACCCTATTATCGCAGCGGCCCAGGGCGTGAGCATCTATCACCAGCTCGACCGCTGGAGCCAAGCCATCCGGGCCAGCTTTGGCCAGAGTGCCGTGGGCGATATTATCCTCCGTTCGCGCGCGGAGGCTGGCGAGTTTTTTCACCCGCGATGGAAACGCAGGCACCGCAGTTTGTGGTATGGTGCGCCGGTGGCTGGGCTTAACTTTCATGACAATTGTTTCGACGTGACTTTTGTCAAGCGGGCTGGGCGGATTATTCCGCGCGTGGCCCCAGCCAGCCGATATATCCGCGTGATAAATCAGACTCGCCCCGGGCCGAGGCAGCTTTGGCGACTCGTTCCAAGTGAGAGCGATTCGGTCGTTACTATCTCCGGCAGGGTCAAGTCCGCCTCCGCTGACCCGCTGTCGGTAGCGATGACAGACCCGCCGATGGTGCTGGGTTTCGTCCTGGCTGACAGGCTTGCCCGGGCGGGGGCAGCGGTGAAAGGAGGCCTGCGCAAGTTGGACGCGGGCAGGGTAGATCTGGCTGAGGCGACGGTGCTTTGCGACACCCGCACGGGGATTTTCGAGGTCATCCGCCGGGCTAACAAACGCAGCTTGAACCTGGCGGCGGAGTGCTTGCTCTTGCGGGCGGGCGACGGCACCTGGCCTGGCAGCGGCGAGCTGATGCGCAAAACGCTAGTCGAAAAATTTGGCCTAGCCAGTGGCGAGCTTGTTATAAGCGATGGCGGCGGGCTGAGCAGGGCGAATAAAGTCTCGCCGAGGAATGTTACAAAATTGCTCCAAGCCATGACGACCGGGCCTGACTTTGCGGGGTTTCTCGACAGTCTCCCCCGCAGCGGCGTGGACGGCACGCTCCGCAGGAGGTTGCGGGGCAGGAAATACCAGGGCCTGGTAGCTGGCAAGACAGGCTATATCTCCGGCGTCGTCGCGTTGAGTGGCTATATACTGGCGCCAAACATGGTTGCAAAAACCGAAACCACGGCACCGGGCCAAAAACCCGTCTTCGCATTTTCGATCTTGCTCAACCGCGTCGCCCATGCAGGCCAGGCCAAGCGATTTCAAAACCGCCTGTGCAAGTTGCTGATAGACGCGGCTGTTAGTAATCAGTAATCAGT
>JAOZNE010000383.1:0-1467 GCA_029933955.1 Phycisphaerae bacterium | reverse complement strand
AACGACGGGCACGGTCTCGCGGTTCTTCTATGCCTGGACAGGCCGATTCGTCGCCGATGATATTGTGCAGGTTCAGCTCCAGGCCCGGAGCGTCCCAGTTGCAGCTAAGCTGGACCCAACCAGGCCCGGCGAGAACAAACTCTTCGCGGTGGACGAGCCTCACGAACGAACCAGCCTATCGACCAGGCTAGCCCAGGCGCCAGGCCGAAGCGTCGCGGAGAAAACGCAGCTTGTTATCCTGCTGGGCCTAGCACTGTTGGCGGTGCTGATTATCGAGCATATCTCCAGCTGGATACTAGGCCGACGACACGTCTACGTCGGGCAGAAAGTGCAGTACCATTTGCGGCACCGGATATACGAAAAACTCCAAGCCTTGCCGATGAGCTATCACGACGATTATGCGGTCGGCAGGCAGATGACGAATTTGTTTTCCGATGTCGCTGGCGTCGAAAATTGCGTGATGATGCTCATCCGATCCATCCCGCGCGACGCGGTTACCATGTGCATCGGCGCGAGTATCATGTTCGCTATCGACGTGCCGTTGGCTGCGATTGTCATGCTGGCCCTGCCAATGTATGGCTTATGCTACAGCTGGTTTCACACCAGGCTCAAGACCGTCCACGACAACCTGCGACACCGCCAGGGCAAGCTCGACGCCCACTTGACCAACCGCATCACGAATTTTTATTTGGTCAAATCTTTCGTGCGCGAAGCTGGCGAAGCTATCGACTTCCTCCGCCGAAGTAGGCCTATCGTGCGCGACGCGCTGGTCGCGTCGATTTTGGGCAGCTGCTTTATGATAGCGTGCGGCATCATCAGCGGCGTTTGCATGGTAGCGGTGGTTTGGCTTGGCGTGTTGCAGGTAAAACGCGGCGAGATGACCCTGGGCACGATGCTGCTGTTTTACACGTCAGCTGGCTTCATGTTCGCGCCGGTCTCGGGCATCAACAACATCGTAGCTTTGCTTCATAGGCTACGCGCGGTAGCGGGCAAGGTCTCGCGGGTGTTGGACCAGCCTATCGCCCTGGCAGAGCCTAACCGCGGGCTGCCCCTGGGCGCAGCTTCGCCGACTATCAGTTTTGAGAATGTTACGCTGCGATACAAGTCCTCAAGCCAGCCTGCGCTGGACGATATTTCCTTCACCCTCCCAGCTGGGCGGACGCTGTGCGTCATGGGGCCTAGCGGGTCGGGCAAGAGCACCCTGGCCAGGCTGGCTTGTCGAATCTACGACCCCACAGCTGGGGCGGTCAAACTCGACGGGTGGGACATTCGCAACTTCAGGCTGGGGCACCTGCGCAAAATCACAGGCTATCTCGACCAGGAGCCTGTCGTCTTCGACGGAACCATCCGCGAAAATATCCGCTATGGCTCGGAAAAATCCGACTACAGTTCGGTCGTCTCCGCTGCACAGTTCGCGCAGATACACGACTTTATATGGCAGCTGCCCAGCCGATACCAAACACCAAC
>JAOZNE010000382.1:0-1469 GCA_029933955.1 Phycisphaerae bacterium | reverse complement strand
AGCAGGCAGCCAGGCTCTTGGGCGTCAAGGCGGATGTGGTCAGCTTGCATATTGGCCAGGGCCTGCCGACAGGCCCGGGCGGAACGGTGAACTTGGTAACTTACGCGGCGTGGCTGAACCTGCCAGAGTCCGGCGCAGCCCGGGAAAGCGAGGCCTAACCATGGCGTTGGACATCCACAATCTCTCGGCCACAGAATTGATTCGGCTGGTGAACTCCACCACGCTGGGCGTGGCAGTCAACGCGCCGAAGGTCAGTCGCCAACGCAACGCAGCTGGCTATCGCATCGGCGACGGCAGGAAGATTAACCTCGTGCGATATGTAGCCTGGCTGATTCGCGAGCGTGAAAAACCCCAGGCTGATTCGCTCGATTACGAAGCCCGCAGGCGTCGCCAGGCCCAGCGAAACGCCGAGATGGTCAAGGCCGGCCAAGACATCTCGCCCCTGCCTGACGTCGAGGACATGGGCCGCCGAATGCGAGCGTGCGAGGATTTTCGATTCTTCTGCGAGACATATTTCCCGCAAGCGTTTTTCCGCGGCTGGTCGGACGATCACCTTTGCGTCATCGATAAAATCGAGCGGGCTGTAACCGACGGCGGCTTGTTCGCCTTTGCCATGCCCCGCGGAAGCGGCAAGACCACGCTGGCTCGGATGTCGGCACTGTGGGCAATCCTCAGCGGGCGGCGTCCATCGGTGTGTCTCATTGGCGGCAGCAAGGAACGCGCGACCGACCTGCTTGCACCTATCCGCACGGAGATTCTCCAAAACGCCTTGCTGGTAGCGGACTTCCCCGACGCTGTTTATCCGCTGCGAAAGTTGGAGAACAACGCTCGCCGCCAGGGTTCCCAGCACCTCGCCGGCGAGTTGACACTCGTGCGATGGTCAGCTGACAAACTGGTTTTTCCCAGCGTGGTTGGCGAGAACCTGCCGATGGAGCTTCGCAAGGCTGGGTATGAAAAAGGCCCGGCGGCTGGGTCTATCATCACCGTTACCAGCCTGGACTCCAACCTTCGAGGCCAGCAGCACACGCGTCCCGACGGGCGAATTCTTCGGCCATCGCTGGTACTGCTCGACGACCCGCAGACGCGAGAGTCTGCCCGCAGTGCTCACCAGACGAAGTTCCGCATGCAACTTCTCAACGGCGATGTTCTCGGCATGGCCGGGCCTGGTGAGAGTATCTCCGGCGTGTTGACCTGCACGAAAATCTACGAAGCTGACATGGCTGACCAGATTCTCGATCGCGAAAAATGTCCCGAGTGGCAGGGCGAATGCACAAAGATGGTCTACGCTTTCCCCGTCGCCGAGGGGCTTTGGCAAAAGTATGCCGACATCCGCTCCGAGAGTTTGCGGGCTGGCAACGGTGGCCGCGAGGCTACGGATTTTTACGACAAGCATCGCGAGGCAATGGACGCCGGTGCCATCGTGGCCTGGCCGGATCGCTACGACCCCAAGAAGGAACTCTCCGCCCTCC
>JAOZNE010000133.1:3191-5776 GCA_029933955.1 Phycisphaerae bacterium | reverse complement strand
CAAGGCTGGAGCTACAAACTCTGCTGCACGCATGGCCCAGTTTTCCGAGCGGAAGATATTGTGTGGCAATAGCGGAGAAAACAGCGAACCACGGATGCACACAGATAAACACTGATAAATACAAAAAGAACACGACGCAGGTTTTGTTTTTTTACATAATTTCGCGTTCTTTCGCGTTTTTCGTAGTTAAAACATCTGTGTACATCTGTGTCTATCCGTGGTTCTTTTTTTTGCGTGAACGGTTATTATGAGCGAGACGCTACAGGTCAACGAGATATTCAAAAGCATCCAGGGCGAGTCGAGCTTCGCGGGCCTGCCCTGCGTGATGGTTCGGCTGGCTGGGTGCAACCTGGATTGCACGTGGTGCGACACGCGATACGCCCGGGCGGAGCCTGGCCTGGCGATGACGGTCAGCGAGGTACTCCAGGCTGTGGCGAAACTCGATTGCACGCGGGTGGAAGTAACCGGCGGCGAGCCTATGCTGCAACAGGCAACCAAGACGCTGCTGGAAAAACTCCGCCTCGCGGGATACGAAGTTCTGCTGGAGACCAATGGCTCGGTGGACATCTCCAGCATCGACCGGCGCGTTCGGCGGATAATCGACGTCAAGTGTCCAGCCAGTGGCCAGGCAGAGAGGAATCTCTGGAGCAACCTCGATGAACTCACAGACCAGGATGAAGTAAAGTTCGTCATCGCCGAGCGGGGGGACTACGACTTCGCCCGGAAAATCATCGACACCCACAGCCTGGCCGAGCGATGCGGAGTAATACTCTCGCCAGTTCAACCCAGCCTGAACCCCGCAGAGTTGGCACGGTGGATACTGGCAGACAATTTGGACGTGCGACTAGGCTTGCAACTACATAAGATAATATTCCCCGACACGCAACGCGGGGTTTGAATGGACAAATAGGCAAGTAGGCAAATAGGCAATAGAACAACAGTCCACGGATTACACGGATTTTTTAGAAGAAGATTACACCGATTCTTTTTTAATCAAAAAAGAAAATCCGTGTGAGCTAATTGCAAAAATGTAGCCTGGCCGCCCTCGGCTGGGAAGTTTGTGTGAAAAACACCGGAAATGTAGCAAGTTCAACACAGCCGAGGGCGACTGTGCTACATTCCCGAATAGTTTTGCAATCAGCTCCGTGTAATCTATTTTTAATCGGTGTAATCCGTGGACTCTTGATGGCACAGGCAAAACTCCTAAACAAAGGATTCGCTATGGAAGTTGAATTGATCAAGACATTTCGGTTCTCCGCAGCTCACAGTCTTTCGCATTTGCCCGCGGAGCACAAATGCAGCGGCATGCATGGCCACAGTTATCGCGTGGATATTCACGTCGCTGGACCGCTGCCGGAGGGTTCGGGTTGGCTGATGGACTTCGCCGACCTCAAAGCTATCACAGCCCCGGTGATAAACACGCTCGACCACGCCAACCTGAACGAAATCCCAGGCTTGGAAATATCGACCAGCGAAATGATCGCGAAATACGTCTGGGAAAAAATCAAACCCCGCCTGCCACTCCTGGCTGCGGTAGCTATATGGGAATCCGAAACCTCCCGCTGCGTATATCGCGGAAAGTAGTATGGGCGGGACGCCCACGCTACAAAAAACACAGCCGAGGGCGGCTGTGCCATACATCAAAATACCTTTCGCGTTTTTTCGCGTTTTTCGTAGTTGCTTTTTCCAGGCTAGCTATTCGTCGTAGTTAGATTCCCGCCGAGCGGATTTGCTTCGGATAATATGCACCGCGTCGATAATTCCGCGAAGGAGCAGCGTCAGGGCGAGCAAACTTAGCAGCAATGTCCAGATGTAGCTCAGCAATGGCCAGGCGTCTTCCATTGGGCCTTGGACATCCACGCCGAGTGCCCCCAAGCCCGCCAGCAACCCCAGCAGCCCAGCTTCGCTCGCCAGAGCAACCCGCCAGTCGTGTCTCACAACGCCAAGCCGAACCGCCAGGCATATCGAGAGATATACGAACAGGCCCGTGCGCCAGTCAAGCCAATCCTGCTGCCAAAGCGCCTTGGTCAGGAGAGCTATCAGTTTGCCCTGCTGAGACAAAACCTCCAACCCCCCCGGCAGCTCGGTCGGCAGAGTTTCGCTCCACGGCAGGAAGAAGTGGAACAAAATATCCCTGCCAAAAGATTCCGCCACCAGCACCATAACAGCACAGCCCCCAGCCAGGGCAACCAGGCTGGCGATGGCTGAGATTGTCCAAGCGTATTTGCCTGTAGGCACCTGGCCCGGGGCATAGGAGTTGCCCGCATGAGATATTATCCCGCCCGCGGCAGGCCTGCCCGTCAGAAGCAAGCCGTTGGCGTAGGCAAGCTCGGACACGACCGTGCCCGGCAGCAACAGCCAATCCACCAGCCGATGCCCCAGCAATCGCGTCCAAAGTCTGTACAGCATCATCCCCGCCAGGAGAATCAGCATCATCCATATTGCAAAGGCCAGGTAAATCATCTCGCCATCTCCACCTTTCATCCACGCCGCGTGAACCAGCTACTAAATTTACACATAATCGCAGAGAGTATCAATACTCCGCAATCATTGACGCATACCTCGCGAGTCTTTATCATTGGCCC
>JAOZNE010000133.1:0-3091 GCA_029933955.1 Phycisphaerae bacterium | reverse complement strand
TTTAGCCATGACGAAGTGGTCGACCGGGCCTATGCGCACATGCCCGAAGCTCTGGTCAGGCCCAGCTGCGCGGATGAAATCGCTGCGATAATGAAACTCGCCAACCGCCGAAACATTCCCGTTACGCCTCGAGGGGCAGGGTCTGGCCTGTCAGGCGGGGCTGTGCCTATTATGGGGGGCATCGTGCTGCTGTGCGACCGCATGAACAAAATCCTCGAAATCGACCGCGAGAATCTTATGCTCGTCGCCGAGCCTGGCGTGGTTACCGCGGAGATAAACGAGCAGCTCGACGGGACGGGCCTGTTCTACGCGGGCTATCCGATGAGCCTGGAGACCTGCTACCTCGGGGGCAATGTCGCGGAAAACGCCGGCGGCGGCAAGGCTGTGAAATATGGCGTGACGAACCGGTATGTCCTGGGGCTGGAGATGGTTACCCCCACCGGCGAGATCGTAACCTATGGCGGCAAGCTCCTGAAGGATGTTACAGGCTACAATATGGTGCAGCTCATGGTCGGCTCGGAAGGCACGCTGGGAGTGTTTACGAAAATCATCATCAAGCTCCTGCCAGCCCCCCAGGCCAGCGTCGATTTGCTCTGCCTGTTCGAGACGATAGACCAAGCCATCGACACCGTGCCGAAGATAATGACCCAGGCCGGCCTGACGCCAACAGCGGTGGAGTTTATGGACCGCGCCGCCGTGCAGGCTGGGTGTGAATATCTCAACGAGACCATCCCCTATCAGCAAGCCGGGGCCATGCTGCTGATAACTCTCGACGGGCCTGACGAGCAGCAGGTCGAGCGGGACTACGACGCTGCGGGCGAAGTTTGCCTAGCCAACGGAGCGACGGAAGTTTATGTCGCGGACAATTTCACAACCAGCGAGCGGGTCTGGTCGGTGCGGCGAAACATAGCTGAAGCCTTCGCCGTCATCGCGCCGGTGCAGGTCAACGAAGACCTCGTCGTGCCCCCGGCCAAGGTCGCGGATTTCGTAAAAGGCCTGACCGCCATCAGCAAAAAATACGACATCCTCACCCCATCATATGGCCACGCCGGCGACGGCAATATCCATACGCGAATCAGCCCCACACCAAACATGACCCGCCAACAATGGGACGCACTCCTGCCGGGTATGCTCGACGAACTTTACACCCTCGCCGTGGGCCTGGGAGGCAAGCTCTCCGGCGAGCACGGCATCGGCCATAAGAGAAAAAAATACGTCCCCATCTTCCTGGACGCCCCAACGCTAAACACCATGCGAGCGATAAAACGAGCGATGGACCCAAACAACATCCTAAACCCCGGCAAAATATTCGACCTCTGAGCAAGGGGCAGGATGGTCGGCAATGGCCGACCCTACTTTGCCGGGTGCCGTGTCATTCCCGCGAAGGCGGGAATCCATTTTTTGCTTTTGCTTTTACTGATAACTGATAACTGATAACTGATAACTTCCGTTTTACTTCGCCCGCCAGGTCGTGCCTTCTGGGCTGTCCATGATTTCTATTCCCATGTCGCTTAGCTGTTGACGGATTTCGTCGCTGCGGGCGAAATCTTTTTCCGCCCGGGCTGCGTCGCGCTGGGCTATCAGCGTGTCTATCTCCGCGGGGTCTGTCGCAGGTTCGCTCGCTGACATTTCCGAGATACCCAAGCCCAGCACTTCGTCCATTTTCAGCAGCGTTGCATAAGTTTCGCCAGCCGGGGCGCCCGCCTTGAGCAGGCCCCACATCGCAGCCAGGGCTCGGGGCATGTTCAGGTCGTCCAGAACCGCAGCTCGGAATTTTTCGAGGTGCGTCTCGATTGGTTGCTCATCGCCAGAGTAACCCTCGCGGATTTTCACCACCGTCTGCGTGAGATTTTTCATCGCGTTAGCTGCTGCGTCCAGGCCTTCGAACGAGAAGGCTAGCTGTTGTCGCCAGTGCGCACCGAGCAGGAAATATCGATACGCCAGCGGGTCGTAGCCCTTCTTGGCCAGCACGTCCAGGGTGAGGAACTCGCCGGACGACTTGCTCATGCGTCCGCCGCCGGCAGCTTTTGGCATGGTGAGAAACTCGCCGTGCATCCACCAGTTGCACCAGTCGTGTCCAAGGGCGGACTCCGCCTGGGCTATCTCGTTTGTGTGGTGAATATTGACATGGTCGACCCCGCCACAGTGAATGTCCAGCCGCTCGCCGAGGTATTTCACAGCCATGGCTGAGCACTCGATATGCCAACCCGGAAAACCCACGCCCCATGGGCTGGGCCATTCCATCAGCCTGCGTTTGTCGCTCGGCGAAAACTTCCACAGCGCGAAGTCGGTATAGTTTCGCTTCCCCTCCGAAACCGCAACGCGATGCCCCGCCCGCAGCCCAGCTACATCCAGCCGAGCCAACTTGCCGTAATCCGAGAGCTTGGATGTGTCGAAATAAATGCCGTCCTCGATGCGATAAGTAAAGCCCTTGGCCTCGAGGATTTTCACCTGCTGAATTTGCGTATCGATTTCGTCGGTCGCCCGGCACCACCGGTCTGGCTCGATGATATTCAGCCTGGCCAGGTCCGCCCGAAACGCGTCCCAGTAAAACTGTGCAAGCTCCCAGACGCTCTTGCCCTCGCGCGCAGCTCCAGCTTCCATCTTGTCCTCGCCCGCGTCGGCGTCGTCGGTAAGGTGCCCCACATCGGTAACATTCATGACATGGTTCACCTCAAACCCAGCCAGCCTCAACGCTCGTTTGAGAATGTCCTCAAAAACATAAGTTCGCAGATTGCCGATGTGGGCATAGTTATAGACCGTAGGCCCGCAGGCATACAGCCCGACCTTGCCGGGGGCGATGGGCGTGAACTCTTCACAACTGCGGGTCATCGTGTTGTATAGTTTCAGTGTCATCGTAGTCTCGCTCTCAAAGGCACCCTCGCCGAAGGCTGCACAATCCATGCTGCCAAGTCGACGGATTATAATCCAGCCAAGGCCGGTCTACAACATTTCTCGCCGAAGCCCATCTCTCGGGCTGAGTGCGAAATTAAACCATGTCTTACTATTGGGCATCGTGTGCGGGCATAAAACTGGTTGGTTATCCCGGGCAATTTCAGATTTCGGATTAAGCTCGTTCGTGAAACAATCG
>JAOZNE010000381.1:0-1472 GCA_029933955.1 Phycisphaerae bacterium | reverse complement strand
AACAAAGGCGATAACCGATGAGCATGACGATAACCGAGAAAATCATGGCCCGCCACGCGGGGCGAGCGAGCGTGGCTCCGGGCGAAAATATCTGGTGCGACATAGACCTGCTGATGACACACGACGTCTGCGGCCCGGGGACCATCGGCGTGTTCGAGGAAAACTTCGGCCCCGACGCCAAAGTCTTCGACGCCGAGAAAGTCGTCATCATTCCCGACCATTATATCTTCACCGCCGACCCCAAAGCCCACCGCAATATCGCGATTCTGCGAGACTTCGCCAAGCGGCAGGGCCTGCGGTTTTTCTACGACGCGGACTTTATAGACACCGACGCAGCTGGCATACCCGCGCCGTATACCGACCCGGCCCGGACTGCCTACAAAGGCGTTTGTCATTCCGCCCTGCCCCAGAATGGCCACACCAGGCCGGGCGAAATTCTGCTGGGCACGGACAGCCACACCTGCACGCACGGAGCCTTCGGCGAGCTGGCGACGGGCATCGGCAATACTGACGCGGGGTTCGTTATGGGCACGGGCAAACTTTGGCTGAAGGTGCCCTCCACGCAGAAATTCGTGTTCCGCGGGCAGGTGCCGCCATACATCATGGCCAAGGATCTGATCCTGCACATCATCGGCGAGATAGGCTTTGACGGGGCGACCTACCAGGCGATGGAGTTTGCCGGCGAAGCTATCGAGAGCCTTTGCGTGGACGAGCGATGCACGATTTGCAACATGGCTATCGAGGCAGGCGGCAAGAACGGCATCATCGCCCCGGACGAAGTTACGCTGAAATACGTAGCTGACCGGGCCAGGCCAGACGCGCCGCAGTTCGAGCCAGCCTTCTCTGACGCCGATGCGAAATACGCAGCTGAGTATGAATTCGACGCCAGCAAAATCGAGCCGACCGTCGCCCAGCCTCACTGCCCCGACCGCCGAGCACTGGCGAGAGAGCTTGCCGACGTGAAGCTCGACCGGTCGTACATAGGCTCGTGCACGGGCGGCAAGACAGTGGACATGATAGCAGCAGCGACAGTCCTGGCGGGTCAAAAGACCGCCATCGACACCTACGTAGTCCCCGCCACCACGGAAGTGGACATGGACCTCGACCGCTGCAAGGTCGGCGATGCGACGCTGCGGGAAATCTTCACCGCCGCGGGCTGCAAGATAGGCCCAGCCGGCTGCGCTGCCTGCCTGGGAGGCCCGCAAGATACCTTTGGCCGAGCGAACGAACCGATAAATGTCATCGCCACCACGAACCGAAACTTCCCAGGCCGAATGGGCCATAAGGAAGCAGGCGTGTTCCTCGCAAGCCCCCTGACCGCCGCAGCCAGTGCGATCACGGGCCAAGTTACCGACCCGCGAGACTTCTACCCAGACAAATAGGCGATAGGAAAAAACAGCACAACACAAATTGCACGAATGGTAACCGTTCACACTTTTTCAATAAATTTTATAGCCATCCCATGAATCAGT
>JAOZNE010000380.1:0-1472 GCA_029933955.1 Phycisphaerae bacterium | reverse complement strand
GCGTCCCCGCCGTTGGCGTGCATAATTTCCACGCACCACTTGCAGCAGCACTGCCCCTGCGAAATAATGTCCAGGAAAATCCCGTCGCAATTCGGAAACAAATTTACCACTTCCCGAATCTGTTCGCAGAGATAATCCAGATACGGGCTATTGAAGCACATTGAATGAAAACCCGGGTTCGTTACTTCTTCAGGCCCGCCGCCGCCATATTGGCCATTCGCCCTGACTTCCCGCCATTCGGGATGCTCCTTGGCCATCATATTGTGGATGCCAGCTGTCAGATAAATCGGGACGTTCACGTCGATTTCCTTAGCTGCGTCAAACTGGGCGCGAAGCAAGTCGAAGTTCAGATGCGGATGTTGCTTGCCGATTTTCGTGTCATAATATGACCACCCGTGATGGCCTGTCGCGAAGCATGTAATCGAATCGACATGGCCTGCCTTTATCGCTCCCTGCCACTGGGCTTTGTCAAAACTCGCACCGATATTTTCAATGGCTGGCGATGTGTGAAAATCCAAATGAATCTGTCGAAATCGTAATTTGTGCATTTGTTTGTCCTGTCAATTTGTTTATCTCATTTCCCACACGCAGGGGGTATCTATATATTGGACGTCTATTTCCAGAGCTAATTTTAATTTCTCAGCGAAAATTTGCAATCCCGCAGCTTCCGATATTTCGTGTGAAGTTTCGATCACCGCGATACCCTGTTCGTCCGCGAAACGCAGGGCATAGTTGTCCGTCTCGCCGCAAATGAAAGTGTCCACTCCGATGTCGACAAGTGTTTGCATGTACTCGACATTTACGAACAAGCCCAGGCCGCCCCAGGGCAGGCCGATTCGCTCGACAGGCCGATCGGAATTGCAGCGGGTAGCGCGGACGGCGGACATAGCCATCGAATTCTTTACGTGTTCAATCAGCTCGCCGAATGTCGCAACGGGCGATGCGAAAACTTTGTGGGAATAATCGCCAGACCCGTCATCCGCGATTGATTTTCCCAGGCCCAGCTGCTCGGCGAAAGCGTCGTAAATGCAAATTTCATCGGCACTGCCGTGGATACGAATCGCGGTAATGCCATGCTTGGCAAGCAGGTTTTTCCGCTGAGTATTGATAGGCCAATTCTCGTATTGCTCCTTATTTCCAGCGGCAAAACCCGGGTAAGGATAGGCCAGGGCTTCGTGATGAACGATACAATTATGTCCCGCATCCGCAGCAGCCTGTATCGATTCAGGCGAGGCCAGCCATGTTACAGCTACGCCTGTGAGCTTGGCGTCCTGCGCATCAAAAGTGATATATTCATCCCCGTTAAGCGGATGGCCTGTCGCGTCTTCAACAAACTTTATTATGTCATTTGGCGTTGTCATAAAAACCTCGACTGTCTATGAAATTAAAAAACCGAACAAATCTGCCGGAATCGTAATATGTGCGTCTACTTTTTTCTACTATAAAAAAGGCCCGGTGTGCGAGATTAAACC
>JAOZNE010000132.1:0-5789 GCA_029933955.1 Phycisphaerae bacterium | reverse complement strand
TATAACGCATGACTCGTCAGAACCACATGTTCCTTCAGGTGAAAATAATCTAAAATATGCTCATCAAGCATTGGCAGCTGGGTAGCATACTGCTTGGCGATCCATGTCGCCCCGTCTGTTACGGCATATTTGCTCTTCGCACGGGATATTCCAAGTCGAGAAGCTTCACGACGCGTCAGACGCCCCAAAGCCTCGTGGTTTCCGGATGTGCCAACCACGTGGCAGTGCTTTTTGTCAGGGTCATAAAAAGACAACACCTTGAATTCTTTGTACGACCCATCGCTACCTGATTTCGGGCGGCCATGTTTGGCAGTAGAACGACGGTTATGTCGCTTACGTTTGTCAGACTCCCTCTGGCGACGCTTTTGCTTCTGCTCATCGGTTACCAACGGCACCATAACTCCGTCAGTTCCGGTAATCACCGTCTGATCCGTGCAATCATCCGAAGTGAAGCCCGGCCGCAACGAACCTGTCAAACCCAAATAGAAATGTCCGCTATTTGGGCACAATAGAAATGTCCGGTTTTTTGGGTTTCCTTTTAATGGAGAATTTTCGCCATGGATGCTCGGGGGTTGGACACCATGGCTCCTTGATGATAGGTGCTTGCGTATCGTTGGAAGGATAGGGCTCCGCGGGAGTGCGACCCGTCCGCCGTGGCGGTGCCATAGGGCATGGGGTTGGTATCCTTTTGGTGGCAACCCTTTACATTATGCCGGTGGCTACAATGCGATAAGCTCCAGCTCCGCAAGGGGTTGCTGTTATACGGTTTTCTACCGACTATTCGGGTGGAGAAACTTTTTTATTGACAAATTCGGCTTGGTCTGCTGTACTGCCTGCGGGAGAAGTTTTTTGGCTAATCTTGATAATATAATCAATACCGCTGGCTTGACCAAGATTTATCACCGCTTGCTTGGTTTTGGGAGCAACCTTGCGGTTGACGACCTGAATCTTGCTGTGCCCGAGGGTTGCACGTTTGGCTTTCTAGGCCCAAACGGTGCGGGCAAGACTACGACTATCAAGATGCTGCTGGGGCTTATAAATCCAACGCGTGGCAGCGGGGATGTGCTCGGCAGGGAACTTGGCAACCTCGAAGCCAAAGAGCAGATCGGCTTTCTCCCCGAAGAGCCAGCCTTCGGGCGGCACCTCAAAGCCCGCGAATTTCTGAACCTCTGTGCCGGGCTGTCGCACATTCCCAGGTCTCAGCGTCGTCGTCGGATCGACTTGGCGCTGGATGTGGTGGGCCTGAGCGACCGGGCGGGAGGCCGACTTGGTGAGTTCTCTAAAGGTATGCTCCAGCGAGTCGGCATCGCCCAGGCTATGCTGCACAACCCCAAGCTGCTGATCCTCGACGAGCCATTGACAGGCCTGGACCCCGCGGGCAGAATGGAGATAAAGAGGATAATGCTCGAGCTGACGCGCCGGGGCAAGACCATTTTCTTCTCAAGCCATATCCTCTCGGATGTCGAGGAACTCTGCGATAACGTGGGTATTCTCAACCGTGGCAGGCTGATCCTCTCAGGCCCGCTGGAGAAATTGCTCGACGCCGGCGGGGTCGAAATCATCGTCGAGGACATGCCCTCTGCCCTGTTGGAGAAAATCGAGCCTTTCGTTACCGGCATGGTTAAGCAAGGCCGACGATGGGTGTTACAGTTGGGAGATGAAAACGCGGAAAAACAGGTAAAAAAACTCTTGACCGAGGGCGGTTGCCATAATATACGAGACAGAAGGGGTACGGTGAAATTGGAAGAGCTTTTCATGCAAACTATTGAGCAAAACGATATAGCTGTTGGAAAGGGAGTCGAAAATGGATGATATCATGGTAATCGCGCGGAGTACCGCGTCGCGGGTGTTGCGTATGAAGGCGGTGTATTTCCTGCTGGCAATCGGCGTTTGTCTTATCGCAAGTGGCCAACTGTATGGCGACATCACCGCGGGCCAACAAAGGGCCTACACGCTGGATTTAGGGTTCCTTCTGGTTACCATCGTCGGCGTGCTTTGCGCGCTGGTAGCCTGTTTCGACCTGCCACGCGAACGGCGGGAGAAAACGATGGTCGCCCTGCTCTCTCGTCCGCTAGGCCGAGACCGATATCTGCTGGGCAAGTTCATCGGCGTCTGCGAGATCGCCCTGGTTTGCATGGCGATCATGGCTGCTGCTTTGGTCGTCATCTCTGCCCAGATGGGCTCGGGCTGGTCTGGCTTGGAGATAATCAAAGGTGCGATAATTCTCTTTGCGGGTGTCGTTCAGCTGGCTTCTATCGGTGTTTTGCTGGGCACGTTCCTGAAGGAATGGCTTGCTACTGTCGTAGCGTTGATAATTTTTTGGCTGGTCTACGCGATCGGTGCTCTGGCCTGCACAGCGAAGGGCATCACGCATACTCTGCTGCTGCTGCTGCCTAACTTCACGATTATGAGCGCCGGAGGCCTGGTCGTCCGCAGGGTAGAGCTGGAGTGGATAATGGTGCTTCACGCATTGATGTTGGCAGTGGCTTATTCGCTGGCGATGTTAGTCGTGGCTGGGTTTATTTTTAGACGGAAAGATATAGCATAGAACGGCAAATTTGAATATCGAAACAAAAAACAAAAACGAAACAAAAAAACAGCGAACCACGAATGAACACTAATAAACACGAATTATTTGTAAAAAAACGTAAGCTGTTCCGAGGTGTCGGGCAATATGAATAAACGCAATACATGTAATAGACTCAACATTAGTGTCTATTCGTGGTTCTTTTCTGCGTGAACGGCTACAAATTCGTGTAATTCGTGTTATCTGTTTTGCTCTTTGTTGTTGTTTTGAAAATTTGGATTTTGAACATTCGATATTGTTTCGAATTTAGATATTCGAATTTCGTATTTGCTTTATGGAGATATAATTATGAAAGACGCTATTGTTAGGATCGTTGCTTTGGTGGTTATACTGGCGTGTGTGGTGATGATAAACGGCACACTTAGCGACGCTCTTGCCCGGGCTGACGGCATGGACGTTACGCTCAAGCGAGGTGGCTGGTCTGCTGGCCTTGACCGCTTTTTAGCCCATGCCAACTGGATGAGGCTGTTGCAATACCGGGCCAAGGTTTCCTCCTCGCAAATCCCCGACGAGGACGTCGTCATCGCATTGTACAAGCGGTATGACACGCTGACCGACGAAAACCCGTTTCTGTTCATCGCCTATGAGCATGGCGGCATCGAAATTGCCAGCATGGGCAAGGGCGATTTGGCGTTGAAGCTGTTGGACAAGGGTATAAAGGTTGCTGGGGATACCAACTGGAAGTTCCCGTACTACGCAGCTTATATCGCAGGCCGATATGTTAAAGACGACGAGCTGAGAGAGAAGTATCTACGCAACGCCATCGATATCGACGGGCACCCGTTCCATGTGCTGTCCCAACTGGTCAGGCTCTCTGCCCGGAAGTTGGACGACACTCCGCTGACCAAGGCCAGGCTGTGGCAAGGCTTTGTCGCAAAGGACAGCCTGGCTGGCCCAGGCTTAGCTACGCACCCGGCTGACGGCGCTCGGCCTACCGCTGGGGTAGAGACGTTTGCTATGCAAGGCGGCGACCCGCAAAACAGCACACACGCCAAGGCACGCGACGAGGTCATAAAATTGCTGCGGCTAGCCAAGGCCCAGGCTGACCAGGCTACGGGCAAGGATAAGGATAAACTCGTTGCAGACGCGGCTGCTATCGAAAAAATCGTGCGACAAATGTCGCCCTCTGCCCACTCGTGCAAGTACTGCTTCGCAGCCTACGAAGCTGGCGACAAGTTCTGCCCGAACTGTGGCAGGGCCGTGGTGGTCTTCGGCGTCTGTGCAAAATGCGACGCGGTAGTCAAGCCCGGCGAGAAGTTCTGCACCGCTTGCGGCACGTCGACAGCGGTGAAGAAAAAACCCGCCAAGCCGGCTGTGAAAAAAGCCCCGGCCCCAGCTAAAACCAAAGAGCCCGTCAGCAAATAGGGCAGCGAGTTTGCCCGTGAAAGACAGGCACTTCTATTTTCTGGTGGGCTCAGCTGTGCTTGCGTTCATTGTGATGACGCTGGCGGATTCAGCTTTGCGGTCATGGACGGGTTCGTTCGATCCCTCAGCCGAGGCGGGGGCCTCTCGTCCCGGGGTTGCGGCGTTGCAATTGCTCCCGGAAAAAAGTCGCTCTGGGCTTATCTCGATGGAGTATCTCATGCGGGCCAGGGAGGCCAGGGTTGGGGAGAAGATGACTTGGTATGTCAAGGCGGCTGGGGCCCTGGGAACTATCGGGGACAATCATCGGCGGGCGAACATACTTCGCGAAGCGATAACCGAGTGCCCACCCTCGGCTGAGACCGTATGGGCCTGGCTAACCCTGGCTGATATCAAGCTCGCCGCCAAGCCCGCGCGGGAACCAGGGGAGGAAGTCCGCAAACTTATCGCAACGATGCAAGCCATCAACATCAAGCCAAGCCATCCGCTGATATCGTCCATCCGCAAACTGATAACCAACCTGAAAAAGCACGGGTTCAACGACCTAGCCAAAACGCTCGAAGCAGCAACGCCAAAACCCAAGCCAAGAGAACCGGAAATTGTGTGATCAGGAGTCAGAAGAAAAAATTTTGCAGCCGTTCACGGTCTTTCAATAAATTTTGAAGAGTTGTGATAGAACGGAAATTTTTTAGGTTCAAAAAAATCGTGACACTCGTTTTAATTCGTGTTCCGCGGTTTTTTTTCGTCATCCGTTATTGATTTCTCATTCGGGCTTCGGAATTCATCATTTGCTGTTTTTCCCTATTTTCCCCTTTAGGGCGGTCATTCTTGTTTTTTTGCCAGCCAGCGGGAAAGGTTCTTTTGGCGCGTTGGTCTTGGCTTGGGCGGTTCGGCGGAAGGTCAGAGTTGTCGGGGTGGCTTTTATCGGGACGCGATATACCCAATCGACCACCAGGCCTAGTTTTCGCGGGGCTTCATCCAGGGGCCTTTGCACCGAGAGTTTCTCTGTTGGCGTATCCGCCAATAGCCAACCTCGCTTGGCCAGGCTGTAAAACAGGTAGCCTACCGGATAATAATTTCGGCCATCGTCGCAGCCCAGACGGAACTGCGTGGCGGGCAGACGCCACCAGCTGTCCTCGTCGATCGCGTCAGTTTGGGAAACTTCCACCCGCACAGCCAGCAGTTTGGTCATCGCGTTGGGGATGGCCAGGTTGCTCGGAGCCTTGGCGAACTTTTTGTTTTTCAGCTCGTAAACCTCGACCCTGGCCAGAGCGTCTTTGCCCGCGTCGGCCCGGGTGCTTAGCCCCGCGGTATTTCGACTACAAAAAGCGTCGCGCGCGACATTGTTTTCAACCATGCCCGCCCAGCCTTGGGTAACAAGTCCGCCGATGCCCAGGACGAAATCGTCCGGGTAAAACGGAGCCAGCTTTTGCTTCCGCTGGAGGTTGTCAGCATATGGTTTGTAATCCAGTATCGCAGCGGGCAGTGGCAGGAGTTGTGCTACGACCAGCAGCATTCCGATGGTCGTCATGCCGGTAATCAAGCCGCTGACAGCTCCGCCGATACGGTCGATGATGACGTTGAAATATATGTCTTCGGTTATGAGTTTGTCTGCTATCGTTCGCAGGGCGAAGAGGGCCACGAGGAACACCACCGCCAGGATGCCCGCGTCAACTAGTTGCGGGTCCACCTTGCCATACAGCCCCGTAACCTCAGCCAGGGGTTTGTACGTAGCCAAGGCCAGGGCAGCGGAGAGCACGGAAAACACCGCCATGATCAGAGCGGAAAACAGCCCCTGCTTCATCTGCAAAAACGCAATGCCAAGAATCAAAACCGTCGT
>JAOZNE010000379.1:0-1474 GCA_029933955.1 Phycisphaerae bacterium | reverse complement strand
AGAGACATGGGACACATTGAGGGGTTCATGTATGGGGTTGGCAAGTCGGCGGTCGGCATGGCAACGGGGGCGGCAAAGCTGGCTGCATATACCGTATCGGGGGCATACGACGCGGCTGTTACTACCGGCGGGCTGGCGATGTGGGGGATCACCGGCGACCCGGGATACGCAACCAACGCTCCGACGGTTAATTACGCAGCGAACTCGCTGAACGCGGTGGGTCGTTCGCTGGGCCGATATGGCCAGGCTGTTGGGCGCGAACATAGCAGTGCCGGCTTGGTTGCCTCCTCGACTTTTGTCGCCGAGTCTGTTCTCCGAAACATTCCAATAGCCGGGAAAGTGGGTTCGAATATTGCCGACATCGGCGTAAACGGTTATAGTGTCCAAAATACAATCAGTTTTGGCGAGAGCACATTTGAGATAGGCTCAGCCCTGGGCCTAGCCCGCCTGTCCGGTGTGAAATGGACGAGGACTCCAAAGAGAATTGCTGGGCAACTGGATAATGCATACCATTACACCTCTTCGCAGTGGGCAAAATCGATCAATAGCAGAGGTCTTCGTCCGGGGTCTTATGCAACCCCCTCGGACAAATTAACTGGCTTGCAGGCCAAACTTGAGCTATCGCTCAATCCAATGCGTCCAGCACCAAATATGCGAATACGAATTAACCTTGGGGCGATGCGTAATGCGGGTTACAAAATCCCATCGCCAACACGAGTGTCAAATATTGTAAAAGACCCTATCACTGGGCGTGCCTATACGATGCCAGGAGGCGGATACGAGATGCAGTTTCCATACAAGATTCCCAGCAAGTATTTGGAGGTACCAGGATTATGATGGACATGCAAAATACGCGTGAAACATGGTTAAGTATATATCAACAGCTTGAGGCAAGAGCCAAATCTTTACATGACAGCCAATCTGTAGCATTTGGTATTCTGGAATTTTACGACAGTCTGTCTATAGAACAGCGAGCAGAGATACACCCACTTCTTGCGGAATGGTTCGTGTCGGATGATAGCAGGCACCGCTACGATGCAGCGTTCCTGGCTGGAGAAAGACGTATCCGAGAATTGGCTCCTGCTGTCGAAGCCGCTATTGCCCATCTTGATGGCGTTCCAGGACCGGAAGCACAGGATGAAATCGAAGATCTCAAACACACACTAACTGATCTGATTGGTGATGCCTATGAAAAGTGAAGGGGTGGGCTGAAAATCCTGCTTCTCTCCTGAAAAATACAAGAGTCAATCGTTATGGCGGAACTGGCCAATGAACAAATTCTATGTCTTATTAAATTCCGATGTTGATGATAGAAAAAACGCTGTTACGGATTTTCTAAAGGAAGATTCGGCTAGAAGGGGAATAGCCCCTAAGTGTCTGACATGCGGAAAATACATTGGGATGCTTCCCTGGCTTCCACCATTTCGCGCTGAACTTGAAGTTTGGGGGAAAGGCAGGTGGCGTGGTTATGTTA
>JAOZNE010000378.1:0-1488 GCA_029933955.1 Phycisphaerae bacterium | reverse complement strand
GTGAGCGACCGGATTTTCTGGCGGGGGTTATGCGGCATGTTGTTGAGACCAATAGTCAGCCCACAGGTCGGAATAATAAATACTACCCAAGGCCATCATGCTCTCGGCGTTATTTTTGTCCCATCGCATTCCGCGGCCCTTCAGGCGAGATGTTAACGTTCCGCAAAATGATTCCGTCGGGCCGCTGCCGCAATCGTAGCCAGCAGCACGGAAGCTCGGATAATCCGTCATATTCACACGTTTACCAACATATTGTCGCAATGATTTCAAGGCTTCGCGTTTAGGTCCGCTACGATGTCGCCGGAGATAATTGCCCAGCCTATCCAGCATCACCAGCGACCCCTGATTCCACACATAGCCAAGCATATCATCTCGCCATGCGTGGGCCTGGCTGGTACCCTCGCCATATAACACGTGGCTTGCCAGAACCACATGCTCCTTTAAATGGTAGTAGTCCAAAATGTTTTCATCCAACATCGGCAGTTGAGTGTTATATTGTTTGACAATCCACTCAGCTCCATCGGTAACGGAATACTTCACCTTGGCATGGTCAATCCGAATCTTCTTCGCTTCACGTCGCATCCGACGGCCCAGGGTGTGGTGGTTTCCGCTGGTTCCCACCGCGTACTTGTGAGACTTGTCAGGATCATAAAACGAAAGAATCTTGAACTCCTTATATGGCCCATCGCTACCAGACTTCGGTCGCCCTCGCTTGCGGGTGCTCTTGTGGCCTTGCTGTGCCTGCTTGGCAGCCTCGGTAGCCCGGCGTTTTTTCTTCTGCTCATCTGTTACCAACGGAACCATAACCCCGTCAGCACCGGTAATAATCGTCCGGTCCGTACAATCATCACTTGTCCAGTCTGGCCCGTAATGTTCGCAACGCATGGATCGCTCAGCCCGCTTGCCTTCACGCTCAACCAACTCTCGCAACGCTGAATGACTGATCGTCAACTGAGCCATTCGTGCCAAATTCTCGCTGGCCGGCACGAACGCTTCGTTGAGACTCAAACGACAAGCCATCTCTCTAACGCCCACACTATAACGCTCCCGCATAATGCCAAGCAACGCGTCCAACGGTGCGAACGAACCTCGCTGCTCATTCCAAAAGATAGTACGCTCAAACTCCAGCAAGCCATTGACTGTTATACAGGAGGTTTTCTGCTTGCCCTTATTTTTCCATGTCCGGTTCGGTTCGCTGTGGCGAGGGGGAAAAATCCCCTTGCAGCTGCTTGTTCTGCAAGAGGTTGATAGCCTGCTGATAAGCCCGCTGACGAAACTCGGCATTGGCATCTCTGACAAGCTCTTCGGAGTCGTCGATAATACTGCCCGGCTGGGCGTTGTTGATAGCCTCGGCGACTTTCTCTGCCAGCTGATCCATATCCTTCGTCCATACGGTTTTTAGCTCTTGCGGCGTGATCTTTTTGTCTTCCATGACTTGCTCCTAAAACAGGGTTAATGTAAGTGTTGCAAGTCATTGTAAACAAGGGA
>JAOZNE010000131.1:2690-5869 GCA_029933955.1 Phycisphaerae bacterium | reverse complement strand
ATCTTTGTAGAAAAAAGACCGCCACGAATCAAGCTCCGTAGGAGCGACATCTTAAACAGTTCCAAAGCCAACACAAAGATATCGCTCCTACGGAGCTGCCTATCCATCGTGTTATGGGATGGCTGATATAATTTTTGATAAAAAAACTTGCTAACCCTCTGGTTACGGGTACAATGGCCGACCCGCTTTATGGCGGTTTTTTGGATTTGGAACGAGTTACGGAAAAGTCTTAATTGCCGACTTCGGGTTGGCATGGAGCGAAAAATGCCACGAGTATGTCCATTAACGGGAAGACGAACCTCAGCTGGTCAATCAGTCAGCAGACGCGGCAAGGCCAAGCGACTGGGTGGTGTCGGTAAAAAAGTAACAGGCCGAGTCAAACGACAATTCAAAGCCAACATCCAACGCGTCCGCGCAGTGGTGGACGGCGAGGTCGTTCGCATCAACGTCTCAGCCAAGGCTATCCGCAATGGCTTGATCACCAAGCCTGTAAAACGCGACTGGACACCTGAAACACAGGACTAAACCAGGCCCAGGCCAAGGGGCGACTGGCCTGCTTGCCTAATCAGAGTCCACGGATTACACGGATTAAAAGAGATTACACGGATTTTTTTTTGATTAAAAAAATCTGTGTAGTCTCCTTAAAAAATCCGTGTAATCCGTGGACTCCTATTTGCCTATTGCCTATTCCCTACTTGCCTATTCCCTAAAATGTTTGAAGCACTGACCGACAAATTCAGCGGCGTCTTTCGCAAGATGTCAGGCCGGGGGCGAATCTCCGAGGACAACATTCGCGACGCCATTGGCGAAGTCCGCACCGCTCTGCTCGAAGCGGATGTCCACTACGAAGTCGTCAAAACATTCTGCGACGACGTCGTTACCAAAGCCCTCGGAACCGAGGTCATCAAGAGCTTGCGGCCTGGCGAGCTGATGATAAAAATCGTCCACGACGAGTTGGTCGCGCTGATGGGGCCTGTCGATACGCGGATATATTTCGTCTCGCCCGGGCCTACGATTATCATGATGGCTGGCTTGCAGGGTGCGGGCAAGACCACCACCTGCGGCAAGCTCGCCCGATACCTCGTCAGCCAGGGCAAGAAGCCCATGATGGTTGCCTGCGACCTCCAAAGGCCTGCTGCTATCGAGCAGCTCACCATCGTAGGCCAACAGGTCGGCGCTCCGACTTTCCGCATGGAAGGCGAGAAGAATCCGGTCAAGGTCGCTCGCAAGGCCGTCAAATGGGCCAAGAGCAATGGCCACGATGTCGTCATCATTGACACCGCCGGTCGGCTGCACATCGACGAGGAGATGATGGCCCAGGCTGAGGATATAGCCTCGGCTGTCAACCCGCATCAGATTTATCTCGTTTGCGACGCCATGACGGGCCAGGACGCGGTGAACTCTGCCAAGGAGTTCAACACCCGCCTGGAGCTGGACGGCGTTATCCTCACGAAGTTCGATTCCGACGCTCGCGGCGGAGCTGCGATTTCCGTCAAAGCTGTTACCGGCAAGCCTATAAAATTCATCGGCGTAGGCGAGAAGTTCGACGCGCTGGAGGAGTTTCACGCTGACAGGATGGCGGGGCGAATCCTCGGCATGGGCGACGTGGTTAGCCTGGTCGAGAAAGCCCAGGAAGCCTTCGACGCTGACGAGCAGGCCAAGATGCAGGAGAAGATGGCTAAGGGCCAATTCACCCTGGACGATTTCCTGGTCCAGATGAAGCAGATGAAAAAAATGGGGCCGATGAAGCAAATTCTCAAAATGATGCCCGGCATGAGCGAAAACGCCGCGGCTTTGGACTCGCTAAAAGGCGATGAGCTTAAGGGCACCGAAGCGATTATCCATTCCATGACCAAAGCTGAGCGGGCTGACCCGAGTATTTTGGAAGCCTCGCGTCGCCGGCGGATCGCGCGGGGTTCGGGCACCGAGCCTCAGGACGTCAGCGGGCTTGTCAAAAGTTTCACCCAGGCTGCGAACATGATGAAGCAGATGGCGGGGATGGGCATGGGCGACCGAATGCGTTTCGCCAAGCAGATGGCCAGCGGCAACATGGGCGGGCCTGGCGGCATGGGCAAAGTAAAACAACGCTCCAAACGCCTGACCAAAAAACAACGCGACAAAAAACGCAAGGGCAAGGGCAAACGCAAACGATAAGCTGTAAAATACCCAATGTCCAAGTACCCAATTCTCAAACACCCAATGCCCATTGAAGCCCCAATCCTCAATGACGAATTTCGAAATCCGAATGAGGAATCAATAACGAATTCCGAATGTCGAAAAAACAAAAGCTGCATAATCTACGGTTGGGTGGCATGGCTACACCGCGGCTGTTTGCGGGGTAGCCATGTGGCTTGGGCGTCTCGCCCATGCTTTTTTCTTTTTGCCATGCAACAAGTTGCATGACCTACGGACTCAATTCAGGTGTTGACTGCGCGTAGCCTTCAGGCTACAATGCGGGGAATGATTGAGATTCGCAAAACATCGACTTTTTCCAAGTGGATTGACCGCCTGCGCGACATCCGTGCCCGTGCCCGTATCCAGGCGAGAATCGAACGCCTTGCTGTTGGGCATACGGGAGACGCCAAGCCTGTGGGAGAAGGGGTGTCGGAATTGCGAATTGACTGTGGCCCGGGATACCGAGTCTATTTCAAAAAACGGGGACGCTCGCTGGTCATACTGTTGGCTGGTGGAGACAAGCGTACCCAAAGCCGAAACATCAAAACGGCGTTGCGTCTCGCGCGTAACCTGTAGGAGAAGAACGATGAGCAAGACAACTACAACGCGATACGACATTGCCGAGCATCTTCGGACGCCCGAAGAGATGGCTGCCTATCTGGAAGCCTGTATTGAGGAGTCTAACGGCGACGCGCCATTCATAGCCAAAGCGCTCGGCGATATTGCTCGGGCTAAAGGCATGTCGCAAGTGGCGCGAGACGCAGGCCTGTCGCGAGAGAGCCTGTACAAAGCCCTCTCAGGCGAACGCTCGCCGGGGTTCGATACTATTCTTAAAGTAACCCAGGCACTTGGCATCGAGCTGCACGCCGCCCCTCTTCAAGCCTGACGGGTAACCACGGCAAGGGACTAAGTACCAAATGTCCAATTCCCAAATGCCCATTGAAGCCCAAATCCTCAATGACGAATTTCGAAATCCGAATGAGGAATCAATAACGAATTCCGAA
>JAOZNE010000131.1:0-2590 GCA_029933955.1 Phycisphaerae bacterium | reverse complement strand
AATCCTCAATGACGAATTTCGAAATCCGAATGAGGAATCAATAACGAATTCCGAATGTCGAAAAAACAAAAGCTGCATAATCTACGGCTGGGTGGCGAGCCACCCGACACAAAAAAAATCCGTGCAATCCCTTTTTAATCCGTGAAATCGGTGGACTCTTTATTGGGAATTGGTTTTTCAATGGTCATCGGGTACTTGGGCCTTGGGGATTTTTCATTCCTCGTAGTTGATCCGATAAATTTGCGGGCGGAGGATCAGGACGGTTTCGTGTTCTATGCCGGCGATGGTTTTTGTGAGGAATCGATGGGCCAGGCTGGTGAGTCTGCGCGACTCGATGCCTGGGCCTATGACGAGGAACTCGCCGCTGCGGAGGGGTAGTTGGAATCGCATATCCTGGAACGAATAGAGTTTCGGCATGGTTACCGCCTGGGCCTGGCCATGCTTGCGGACGTATCGCGTGAACCGTTTGGTCGTGCGAATTTGCGGCACAGCTGAGAGAATCAGCCTGGTGCGGTCATCCTCGTCGAGCGTGCAGGAGATGGCAAGGATATTGTCGCCCGGCGGGTAGTCTGCCCCCCAGAGTGTCATGTCCTGACGAAAAACACACACCGTCTGAGCGGGCTGATTGGCTTTGACAGCCACCTGCACGGGCTTGCCGCTGAAGGTTTGGATCGTGCTGGTCGTGTAAACCTGAGCGGTCATTTTTTTGAGAATCCGCTCGACGTCGCCCCATGCGGACGCCCTGCCCAGGCCTACGCGCAAGCCATTTAAGCCTAGCACCACCGACTGCATCGAGACTGGCTCCTCGTCGAGATAGCTCCACAACTCTTCCGAGGAACTGATAAGCCCAGCTGGCACTTGGATAGTGCCCATCTGAATTCGAATGACATATGGGATGCGAACCGCGGAGGCTTGGCGTCCGCCTAGCGGGGGAATGTCCGGCAGCTTGGCTCTTGGCCCGGTGCCCGTATCGCCGTTGGAGTCTGGCACGCAGCCAACTTGCAAGGCGACAATCAACAGTAGCAACGCCCAGACAAGAGGAGGCCGCGGGAGAAACGAAATTTTGCGACGATCCGCCATCATGGGCTTGCTCTCAAACTCACGACCCCTGGCCTGGCAGTTGTTTGTCAAGCCTGTTGGCAGCGACGATTTGCCGGTAACCCTGACCAAACCGCACCAGCGACATTATCAGCACCAGCAGCGAGATGATCGGGTATCCCATAAACTGCGCGAAGAACCGAACCGCATGGAAGTCCAGCTTCAGCTCGCCGGATTTCGGCCCGGGCATCTCCGCTATCCAGGTTCGCAGCGTGTCCAGATTGTACAGTGCTCCGCGCAAAAGCCCGCCGCGGAGAATGTCCTGCCATGGGCTTACCAGCAGCAGGAGCAGCAGCGACCAGAGCGACGCGGTGATGAACAGCCTGGCTCCCTTGCCGCCACCGACGATGACGACGAGGTTGGTTATCGCCAGTATCGCCACGACCATGCACCCGCTGAACAGGGCCAGCAGCTTGGACATATTGACAGCCCAGAACATGACGTTGTGCCAGTTCCACACGACCTTGCCAGCTTCGAGCGATTGTTGAAACGAAGCCAAGGCGTCGACGTTGATCGTCTCGCGGAAAAAGTAAAGCATCACAAACCCGCCAAGCTGTACCAGCAAAGCAAGGGCGACCAACAGAGAAAAAAAGCTCCTCGCCCGTTTGAGCGTCTTCACCGCTGAGGCAAATTCCGTAGAGTCCATTCGTTGGCTCATTGCGTTCCCTTCATGTTAATAGCAAATTCGAATATCTAATATCTAAATTCTAAACAAATACTGTAACCGTTCACGCTGTTTTTTTCAGCCCGAAGGGCTAAGTCAGCCTGGCCTTTCAGGCCGAGAAGCAACATACACTTTCATTTCGTCGCAACTCTTCAAAATTTATTGAAAGACCGTGAACGGTTACCAAATACTAATGTTCAAAATCCCAATTTTCAAAACGTGCCGATTCCCTAGCCTATCGTTTTGAAAATTCGGATTTCGATATTCGATATTGCTTCTAACATGTTATCGGCCAAGGTGCGGCGTTTACATTACTTCCCTTGCTGCAGCCAGGGCTTGGGCTGCGGCGGTGCAGGTGGCTTGGATGTCCTCGCTGCTGTGGCTTGTGGATACGAAGATGGCTTCGAATTGGCTTGGCGGGAGGTAGACGCCCCGGTTGAGCATCTGGCGGAAGTAGACGCCAAAGGCTTGGGCGTTGGCTAGGCTGGCTTGGGCGTAGTTGGCGACAGGCCCGGGGCAGAAGTATAGGCAGAGCATCGAGCCGACGCGGTTTATGCAGACGCGATTGGCCAGGCCCGCGCCCGCTGCCGCAGCCTGCATGCCTGCTTCGAGCTGGGCGGAAGTTTGTTCCAGTTTGTCGTAGAACTCGTCGTCAGCTGAGATTGTTTCCAGCGCAGCCAGGCCCGCAGCCATCGCTACGGGGTTGCCCGACAGCGTCCCCGCCTGGTACACAGGTCCGGCTGGTGCGAGGTTGTCCATAATCTCCGCCAGGCCTGCGACGGCTCCGACGGGCATGCCCCCGCCTATGATTTTGCCCAGCGTCGTGAG
>JAOZNE010000377.1:0-1493 GCA_029933955.1 Phycisphaerae bacterium | reverse complement strand
TCCGTCGCAACTCGGCCAAAGAATTCCTCGTCGCCAATTTTCGGAGCAAACGGCAGGCGGATAATATAGTCCGGCCCGACCGGCTCGTCGTCGAAGAGCATAAAGTTGTGGCAGTAATGCGTGGTGTCGATTTCTCGCGAGCCAACGTTCTCCAGTTCGCGAGCGATGACGACTTCCGGCTTGTCGCCCGAAACCGATACACGCTTGGTATAGCGATAGCCCCAGCCTTTGACGTCGTCGATTTCCTGGCGAAACTCGATCCAATCCTCGCCGTGGCGAATATCCCACGAGCCAGGCTGAATGATTTTGTGAGGCTGTTCGAACTGGTACGCATCGTCGGTATGCTTCTCCAAAATTCCGACGCCGGGCTTGATGAAACCCTCACCAATCTCAGCCTGGTCATATCCCAGAGGCCCGGGCGTGCCGAGTATGCCCATGCACAATTCCTCAGCTGTTCCGCACGCGCGAAAATCCTTGTCCTGCGTAATATCAGACGAGCACAAAAACGTATGCCCCTCCCAGCGAATCTGATCCATCATGCCAGACCAGTCGAACCGCGGGCCTTGATAAAAACCCTCCGCCGCGTCCGGCAGAAAAACGTCAGCCTGCAAATCCCCGTTTGAAAGCGTTATTTTTGGATAGGACATTTGTTTCCTTCAAACCGCATCAGCGGATAGCCTTTAGTATATCTTCGAAGTTTTCGCAATAATCGCAGCAGAGTTCTTTCGTGCCGGATTCTATTATATTGCCGCCGGAGATGCCGATTGTCGAAAATCCAGCTAACCTTATAGAGCACACGCCCGCGCCGCTGTCTTCGATGCCGACGACGGAATTGCGGTCGGCGAAATCTATGCCCAGCCCGACGCGTGCGGTTTCGGCGTACAGCCAGGGGTGAGGCTTGGGCGACAGCTCGCCAAGGGTTCCCAGTTCGCCGGGACGGATGGCGTATCCGGCGGTGATGATGGCATCGTAGAACTCGTTCGGGTCGCCCAGTTCCAAGGTTTGGAACGCGTTGAGAATTTCGGGCCAGGCTTTTTCATAAAGGCCGGAGGTGACCAAGCCGATTTTCAGCTTCATCGCTTTGAGTTCGTACAAAAATTCCTTAATCCCCGGTGCCGGGGTGAAAGCACCCTTTTTTCCGCGCCCTTCAAGGATTTCGTTCATCTCGTAGTTCGTGTGCTTGAAGTACCACGTCCGCGCCTCTTCGACGGATTTATCCGGGCAGTATTTGCCGATGCAATACTGCAAATGCTCGGAGACGGAGTGGCCGGAGACGTGCGGCTCGTCGGAGGCATCTAGCTTGAAGTTTGGATCGCCGAGCAGGCTGGCGGTCGTTTGTTCAATGATCCATATCCAGAAGTGCTCGCTATGTACGGTGGTTCCGTCCAGATCCATCAAGACCGCCTTAAGCGGCTTTTCGATTTCAACGTCGTGAACCGGATAATAGGCGGGGTAGCCCATCGCGCTTTTTACGTAGGCGATGGTATTGTCCT
>JAOZNE010000376.1:0-1495 GCA_029933955.1 Phycisphaerae bacterium | reverse complement strand
TTTGCAAACAAGTGCTGGGGAATGACAAAGAAAAAAAACAAAAAAAGAACTTCATGTGCCTCACGGTGAATTGTTGTGCAGCCGTGAGCGGTTGTGTTTTATCTTTGTTTCGAATTTCGATATTCGGATTTCGGATTTGTTTCGAGTTTGTTGTCGCGGCCGGTGGCGGGGCTTTTTGTTTGGTCGATGTTCCGGCGTATACGTTCCTGCTCCCCGCCGGTCGCAACCGGTGGCCTGTGGTCGTGTCTGTCATTCCGTCGGCGGTTTTGCTACCATGTCGTCATGACACAAGACGAGCCACAGGATCCCCAGCCAGCCAGCGACGCATTTGACGACCTCCCCGCCAAGCCGGGCCAGGCTGACGGGGTACCTCTCGACGACGGCGAGATGGAAGCCATCGAGACGCAAATCTCCGCTGAGGACGATGGCCTGGAGCATCGCCGAGTGGAGATTCGTCGCACGCGCACCAACCGCAGGCTGGACAAATATCTCGCCGGCAGGTTCGGCAAGGACACCAGCCGAAGTTCGCTGCAGCGGTATATCCGCGAGGGCGTCGTTACCGTCAATGGCCAGGCCGTCAAGCCCAGCTACACCATCCGCCCCGGCGACGTTATCGACATGCTCCTGCCCCGGACTCAGCCCAGGGAAATTCCGCCCGAGCCGATACCGCTGGATATTATCTACGAGGACGACGACCTCCTGGCTATCAACAAGCAGGCTGACCTTATTATCCACCCGGCTCGCGGCAATTGGAGCGGCACAATGGTCAATGGCCTGGCTTTTTATTTTCAGCGAAACTGGCGGGACATTTCCACGCTGCCGACCAGCGGCGAGATTTTTCGCCCCGGCATTGTGCATAGGCTGGACCGCGACACGACGGGCGTTATCCTGGTAGCCAAGAGCGACCTGGCCCTGTGGAGGCTGGGAAAACAGTTCGAACTGCGGAAAATCCAAAAGACCTACACCGCCATCGTGCATGGGCTGATCGCCCTGGACGAGGACATCATCGACGCGCCGATTGGGCGGCACGTGAAATATCGCGAGAAGTACGCGGTGCATCGCGACACGGGCCAGCCGCACCCGATTACGACCAAATCCGCTATCACCAGACTGAAGGTGATTCAGCGACTTCAGCCAAAGGGTTGCGAGATGGCATTTACGTTTGTCGAGCTGTATCCCAAGACAGGCCGAACGCATCAACTGCGTGTTCATATGAGTTACATAGGCCATCCCATCGTGGGCGACCGCATGTACGGCGGCGGGCCTTTGTACCTCAGCCAACTCGCAGGCCAGGGCGACCGGGCGGAAGGCCCACTGATTACCCGCCAAGCCCTGCACGCCCACACCATCGAGTTCCGACACCCCCGCACCGGCGAGATGATGAGCCTGAGGGCACCCTGGCCCAGCGATTTCCAACAAACACTAGACGAACTCAAACAGCGGTGCTGAGCGGTGGACTGACTGGTGGCTTGGTGAATTGGTTGACTGCCCCCCC
>JAOZNE010000375.1:0-1498 GCA_029933955.1 Phycisphaerae bacterium | reverse complement strand
ATGTTTTAGCAGCTGTTCTGCTACGTCTCTGGAAAAACCTAACAGCTGAAGTCCCAAGTCCACGGTGTTTTGAAGTATAACTTCCACATCATTACACTCAGGCTGACTCATCTGTATAGCGTGAAGCCCTTGCGTTTTGGAAAATCTATGGCAATAGTGATCGCCCCGTCCGCAGAAATGGAGTGCTCCGCCGCCAAATTTATCCAGCAGTATCTGGTCATAGGGTTCGATAAACTCTTCGTACATGGCTGGGGAGAAATTCATCGCCGAATCTGCACGCAGCAGGAGATGTCCCTTATGAAGAAACGACCAATGAGAAGCGTATCCATCGAGAGAAGGTACAATCTTGTCCCATGCGTTCATGAGTTTGGCGTAGGTTTTTGTAATAAGCGAAAGAAACTCTTTCACCAGGTCAGGCTCGTCAACAATATCTAAAAACAACGAGCTGCCCCACAATATCTCACAAACATCCATGGGACTTTGCAAATCCGGATGATATATATGAACAAACCGTCCTATCTTCGGGTAGCGACTTGCCATCTCGACAAAGCGCTGCCCCATCTCCAGAACCTTGCCGCCAAGTCCCGTGGAAATATCCGGCACGCCTTTGTCTATCAAGGCTCTGATCGCATCCTTGCCGCCGGCAAGAGGCCGCGAGGTTGGAAGCGTATTCGTCTCCTGGGCCATCATGAATAACTCTGCCCCGAAAACAGACGGCAGGATGCTCGTACCATAGTTGGCTCGCACACACATAAGTTCGTCAGTGTTATTCTCTATAACACAAGAACATCCGCGGAATTGCTGCAATGCCATTAACTCGAAATCGTCAAGCGCGTCATTGACTGAAACGTCAGGCCAATCGATACCAGCTGGTGTTTTGATGCCGCGTGCCGGCGTGAATATATCCCCGTCAAACTTGCCGTCAGCAAAAGTTTTCCATTGCGACAAGAGCTGATCTTCAACATCTTCGCAAATCCGACCCTCAAGATCATCCAGATATTTCTCAACGGTATAACAGCCTAATGCCATATCTTTCATGTCCTATATCCTTTTCAAAAATTCATCGCAGGCGATTTCCTGCCATTTGGGATCCAGGCCTATGGATTCATTTTGTAAAATAACAACACTTACTGGCAAGGCCAATTCATGTTTTACTACGTACAATATACCTCTTTTTCTATTTTTATCAATTGCACCAAAATGCTGTTTTATTGTACAATAATGACATCAGGGAGAACGCAATGAAATTTTATGCCAAGCCAGGCCAAGCCCCGCCAGCCTCGCAAATGATACAGGTCGTCCACAGCCAGGTGCCGTATCGCCTTGACCTTGTTCACACCACGCTTGATCAAAAAGCTGTAGCAGTGTCAAAGCACCGCGAGCATTCACACAATATTTTTCACATCAACTTATACACAAACAGCAAGGGCAACTTCAGCCTGGAAGGCCTGGTTAAAAATGCCGAAGAAGGAGCCTTGGTGCTTGTTTCGCCGGGGCA
>JAOZNE010000374.1:0-1498 GCA_029933955.1 Phycisphaerae bacterium | reverse complement strand
TTGGGTTTTTATCGCAGATATTTGTCGTTGATATTTGTTCCCAAATCGGAATAATCGCCTGTGGGTATTTTCGGATATTTTTCGGGATTTTTCGGAAGGAATTTTAAGATGGCGATGATCGAGAAGGTTTTTAAGGCGTATGACATCCGCGGCATATATGGGTCGGAGATAGACGAAGACCTCGCCTGGGCCATAGGCCATGCCACTAGCCAATTCCTCCGCAGCAGTCTCAGTGGCTATCAGCGGGGACAATCTTCGGTCAATCGCGTCGTCATCGGCCACGACATGAGGCCGCACAGTCAGCCGCTGCGAGAGGCCCTGGCAGAGGGCATCAGCTCCAGCGGTGCGACCTGCGTGGATATCGGCATGTGCGATACGCCGATGATATATTTCGCGATTAACCATCTCGGCGCGTGCGGCGGGCTGCAGGTTACAGCTTCGCACAATCCCATCGAGTACAATGGCTTTAAGATATCAGGCTACGAAGCCAAGCCCGTCGGGCAGGACACGGGCCTGGACGAGATCAAACGCGTGGTAAAGTCGCTCAGGCGTATGCCCGCCAGTGCAGCTGTAACGCCCGTGCAGGATATCGACCTGTGGGACGAATATCGCAAGCACGTGTTGGGGTTCCTCGACATGAAAAGGCCTATGAAAGTAGTGGTAGACGCTTCCAACGGCATGGCTGGAAAGATGATACCGAAGATTTTCGACGGGACGGATATCGAGTATATCCCGCTGAATTTCGAGCTTGGCAAGGGGTTTGCCCATCCGCCGAATCCGCTGGTCGAGGCGAATATGAAGTGGACGCAGGACGCTGTACTTAAACACGGCGCGGACATGGGTATCTGCCTTGACGGCGACGCCGACCGGTGCATGTTCGTGGACGAAAAGGGCGAGATTGTCCGCTGCGATATTATGACCGCGCTGTTGGCGCAGGATTTTCTACGGACAAACGAAGGCTCGACGATTGTGTACGATTTGCGGAGTTCGAAGGTGTTGGCTGAGGTTGTCCGGGCGGCTGGAGGCGTGCCGAGGCGCGAGCGCGTGGGTCATTCGTTCATGAAAAAGGCCATGGCTGACAGCCACGCGGTTTTCGGCGGGGAGCTTTCTGGGCATTCTTATTTCCGCGACAATTTCCATGCCGACAGTGCCGCTATCGTCTTTGCCCGGGCAGCTTCGGTGCTGTCGGCTGCGTCGGCTCCGCTGAGCGAGTTGGTAGCTCCGCTGCAGAAGTATAGCCATAGCGGCGAGGTGAATTTTCAGGTCGAGGACAAGGACGGCAAGATGAAGGAAGTCGCCCAGCGGTTTGCCGATGCCGAGGTGGACTATCTCGACGGCGTAACCTGCACGTATCCTGACTGGTGGTGCAATGTCAGGCCCAGCAACACCGAGCCATTATTAAGACTCAGCCTGGAAGCTGAGACGCCCGAGAAAATGGACGAAAAATTCAACATGCTGCGGGACATGCTAGGCACCCCCGTAGACCACTGATTTTTTG
>JAOZNE010000130.1:0-5902 GCA_029933955.1 Phycisphaerae bacterium | reverse complement strand
GCTCGTCGGCGGCGTGTTCGTTTTTGAAGTCCTAAGCGTGATGATACAGGTCAGCTATTTCAAAGCTACTAAGGGCAAAGCCGGCCTGGGGCCCAAAGTAGGCAGACGAGTCTCCCATGTCGCACCGCTACATCACCATTTCGAAACCGAGGGTATCGCCCAGACGAAAATCGTCATCCGGTTTTGGATAGTAGGCGTCGTCCTAGCTGCCCTGGGCCTGGCAACACTAAAACTCCGATAGATCAGGCAAATAGGCAATAGAGATATTCACCTCGAATGCTTGTCGCCATGCGAGGTGTCGTTTGGCTAAAATTGTGGTGGTTCGAATTATGATTTTAGCGCACGGGGTTGCATGTTGGGGATTGGTTTCGGCTGGTGTAGGCTGTCAGCGTGAGGGCGACGGGCACGGCGTTTTCACATACTTCCTGCTCAAGGGCCTGGGGGGCCAGGCCGACCGGGAAAAAACGGACTCGTTACCGCTGGGGAAATCGTGGAGTATGTCCGCAGCGAGGTTATCTCAGCAAGAAAGGACAAGCAACATCCAAACCCCTCAGGCCAATACGACCGAAACCTCCCCCTGGCAGTCGTGGAAAACGATTGAGCGACAGCGGGCATTTCACAGGTGGAGCAATTGGCGGGGTTGGAACCTGCCTCTAATGATTGAAAAACGCGACCGTTGATTGCAATTTACCCTTGATATACGGGAATGAATTGTGTATAATATGATTGATTTTCGGGAATGCCGTGTCGATACACAGGCAGCGAACGGTCGTTAGGAGATTTGATTATGAAGCGAATAGCAGAGGAAAAAATCTTGAAATGGGCAGATTCTACCCGTCGAAAACCTTTGATTATTCGTGGTGCCCGTCAGGTGGGTAAAACATGGCTGGTGGATAATTGTCTGGCCAAGCGGTTTGATAATCTTGTCAAAATCGACCTTGAAAGCCAGCCGCACTTTCATGAAGCATTTTCTGGTGAACTGACACCGGAGAAAATGCTCAACGCAATAGAGGCACGCACTGGAAGGATCATCCCCGGTAAGACACTTTTGTTTATTGATGAGATTCAGGGTTATCCGCGAGCTATTACAGCCCTTCGATATTTTTACGAACAGTTGCCCCAGTTGCATGTTGTAGCCGCAGGTTCAATGCTCGAGTTTGCCTTCGGGCAGATATCTGTCCCTGTCGGTCGGGTTCAGTATCTGCATCTCCAGCCAATGACCTTCTACGAATATCTGTTGGCCCTCGGCAAGGATGTTATGGCTGAAATGGTGCTGGCCCATCCACGCAATCAGAGCGAAGCGGTTGTTACCGCAATCCACGAACAGCTCAAAAATTATTTCTTCGTTGGCGGAATGCCCGAAGCTGTCGCGGCGTATCGCGATACACACGCCATGCTCGAAGCATACGAGGTGCATTCTGAAATTGTCGCGTCGTATCGTGAAGATTTTGCCAAATATCGTCCAGCGGTTGATTACACATGTCTGGATACTATCTTTCAGACCGTTGCCCAAACGGTCGGACAGCGGATTGTTTATGCCCGACTTTATGAACACGCCACAGGCAAGACCAATCACAAAGCGTTTGATTTGCTCTGCAAGGCAAAATTAGTAAACCGAATTGATTCAGCCAACCCGTCAGGATTACCACTTGGTGCTGGCGGTGGCAGGCGATTCAAGGCATCGGTCGTGGATATTGGTCTGATGCAGCACATCTGCGGCATCGATCCGTCTATGGCGGTCGGTAAAGAGAATCTTCTTTCTATCTATAATGGCCGGCTTGCCGAGCAATTTGTCGCACAGGAGTTTTTGGCCTGGCATAGCGAGAAGCTGCACTACTGGTCGCGCACAGCCCGAAGTGCCAGTGCCGAGGTGGATTATCTGGCGGTGCGTGATGGTAAAATCTACCCCGTCGAAGTCAAATCAGGCCCTGCCGGACGACTTAAGAGCCTGCATCTGTGTCTTGAGGGATACCCCAATTGCCAGCAGGGATGGGTTGTGCGGGATGGGCAGTATGAGGAATTGCCAGAGCAGAAGCTAATCTTCTGGCCTTTATACGCAACGCCGCAGCTTGGCAATCGTCAGCGTCTGCCGTTGGATGTCTAACTTTTGATGTTTTTCGACATCATATATTACACCGAGCATCCCCGTGCCCTACCCGTGCCCTAAACAGCGAGCCTTCAGTCGGAGGCTGGCGACGTCGTTAGGATACTCAGACAGAATCTTCTCCACCTTTTCCAGGGCACTATGCCAATCGCGATCTCTGAAAAGCTCAAACGCACCGGTAAACTCTTCTGCGAAACGCTTATCTTTCTCCGATGCCATTCCATCGTTCAGGTCCATCACTTCGAATATCTTCAAAGCTTCGGTCCTCCCCTTTACAACCACATAATCCAGCGGCCTGGTTATGAAGCTGTCGCTGAGCTTGCTGACGGTGCTTTCGCTCACGATAATCCCAGTGCCAAAGACCTTGTTGGTTCCCTCAAGACGACTGGCTACATTTACGCTGTCGCCAAGTATGGTGTAGTTCATTCTGTCCTCAGCTCCAACATTCCCCACAACCGTAGGGCCTGTATGGATGCCAATTCGCGTTACGAACGCAGGTTTTCCCTGGTTTCGCCAGGATGCGTTGAGCTCTGCCAGACGCCGCTGACAGAGAACAGCCGCCCTGCATGCGTTCACTTCCTGCTCTGGATTGCGCACGGGAGCTCCCCAGAAAGCCATGATTGCATCTCCGATATACTTGTCCACCGTCCCGCCACACTCCTGAATAATCTTCGTGAGTTCATTGAAATAGTCAGACAGATGCAGGCTCAGGTGTTCAGGGGGTAGCTCTTCGGATATGGTTGCAAAATCGGCAATATCTGTGAAGAAGATCGTCAGTATCTCCTGGCGTCCCCCCAGCCGTATGTCTTCGCCAGTTCGCACCAGTTCCTTGACTAATTCACTCGGCACATACTTCTGAAAGGCCCGCAGCCCCACTTTCAAACGCGAGATCGATGATGCAATCATATCAATCTCAAGTATCCGTGAGACAATACCTACATCCCCATCCAGATCCAGATCATGAATCTTTTCAGTCTCTTTCGTCAAGCGTACGAGCGGCCGTGAAATCCTTCGCGATATCATGAAAATCAGCAGGATGCCAAGAACCAGCAGTACAGCGGAAATAATAGCCGACACCATGGCGTTGCGTTTTGTGGCAGAGACAAAATCGGCTTTTGGCGCGATCAGAATCAGTTTCCAGGGCCGGCCAAAAGATTTCGGGAAGTCAGCTATGCTCACCAGGTATTTCACGCCGCCTTGGCTTACCGAGATCGCCCCTCCTGCCGTGTGGGCATGACGTGATACCACTTCGCTCAGATATGGATATTCGGGGAGCTCCGATATATTCCGCAACCGTAATTTATTTGCCTCAGTCGCGATCACGGCATCTGCCATATTGGGCGTACATACGACCTTCCCATTGGTGTCCATGATAAGGCCCACACCGCCTTTGCCCACTGTATGCGTTCTCAAAAACCTACTGAGTTCCTTCAGTGTTATATCCGCTGAAGTAATGCCTGAAACAGACCCATCGGGTGCGAGTACATCGTGCACAACCGAAATGCCTACCTCGGCATGTTCTGTCATGAATACATACGGGTCAGACCAGTAGGGCTTGGGCATACCCCGGCTGTTGGAATACCACGGCCGAAGGCGGGTGTCCCATGTATCCTGGAATGTCTTCTGACTGTGTACTTTCCCGCTTCTGTCAACATAGACATATTTCCCTTGTGATACCTCTGCTGCAAGGTCCTCTTTCCACCGCCAACATTTGTTCACCAGATCCTTTGTTTCTCTGGCAGCGCCCCACAGGCCATATTCATTGCCGTAGTATATCCCGGACAAGTGCGGTTCGCTCCAGAGAAGCTGTGCCGCATAATCAACAGCTGTGTCATGTGGCGCAGTATTCGACAGCAGACCGGCAGATGCATGGCGCGACATGATATGCGCGCTGTGTTCAGCCTTGCCGAGATAGGCAAGAGTTTTCTCGATGATGCGTTGGGACTGGATGGCAAACAGGTCGTTGGCAACCTCAATGGAGGTACGATAACCAGAGTATGTGTTGACTGCTATTATCGCGACGACAAAGGAAGTGAAGATAGCGGTGAAGGACGTTATAAGTGTTACTCGAAGGGGGTTGCGCTTTTTTAAGATCATTCTACTTTCCTGGTCGTAGCAGCCTGCTATATTTCCAGTTTTTCACACGGCCTTATTTATTGGCATGATGTCCAGAGCCATATGCCGGCCAGGTTTTGTCGATAAGCCATGGTGAAATGAATTGACTTGCGAACGCAGAACTTGTGTCCGCGAAGTGAGGGTTTGCAAAGGCCTCAGCCATGTCCTTGGTTACCTCGACCTGATAGAGCCTCGGAAAACGACGGTCAAATCCTGTCCTGCCAGCAGAGTCGCCGTGGCCGCCGTCCATGTTTCCGAACATCTCTGTTCCTGCGCCAAGAAGGGCTACATCTTGCTCATTGTAAAAGTTAAGGATGCCACGATTGCACATGGACAAAGCCGCAGTCAGATTGTAGTCAGCCGAAACGCTCGCGTCCAGAAGAATCAGGCCTTCTATCGGTTGTGCCCCAGGAATTCTGGACAGAGCCTCGGCGGCAAACACCGCCACGCCACATCCGCCGCTCTGGCCAATAATGCCCACTGGCCTGCCTGGGAAGTTTCTCTGGTATTCTACGATTTCCAGGGCGATCTTTTTACCCCATCCTCTATCCCCAGCTACATCCGTCTCATTTACCAGTAGATTAAGCCCGGGAATTTGGCATCCCCAGGGATGAATTTTGATGGCACATTTAATGCCCGAGCCTCGAAGTCCCTGGCGGATGTTCTTGTAGTGGTAGTCGACACCCTGAATGCCTGGCAGGATGTAAACTATGCCCCTGTCCATCATGGCAGGAACCGTGTCTGACCTGTTGAGGCTCATTGCAGCATCGTCACAGCCGACCATCACCAATAGAATCACTAGACCTGCCATTGAAGCAAGTATTCGTTTCATAACTATTCTCACTTTCTATGGCGGGTTCAGCTCCCAAGTGCGACACACGAGTCCGTTACACCGCGAGGCCAAAGTATACAATACCAAACAGCCCGAAGCCCAGGCATTTTTGCCGGCGGATGGGGACGGATGTGGCTATCGAATCGCCGCGAGATTGCTGGGGGCAGAGGAAAGCCACCCCGCTGGGCTACTTTGGTTTTGTGTGCTGGAAGGATAGGAGTTCGACATTTGCGTCCCAGCTTTGCAGGAGTTTTGCGACAGCTTTGATATTGCCGGTGCTATTGTATTTGGCTTGGAGCTTTTGGATCTGGTGGCTGATTTTTTCGGGAGTGTCGAAATTTTTATTCGCTTTGGGGAACGCGACGATGAAAAAAAATTCCAGGCCTGTTTGGTCGTCCAAACGATAAGGCCCGAGCTTGACACAGCCGGAGGCTCTTTCGATAGCGAGTTTCGCAGAGGCTGACGGCCTCGGCGGCAAGGCGGTTATTTTGCCAGCTGGGTCAAGGTTGATTAGCATTACATGGCAAGCCTGTCGCAGTTCGACGCGGAACATTATCACCTGGCCTGTGGCGAATTGCTCCTGGCCCTCGGGCGACATGCCAGAGTCTATCCGCTCGCGCAGGCCAACTTCAACGCCGCTCAGCAATTCCAGCCCGGCGGCGTTTCGACCCGTAAACCATAGGCCTATTCCAATCGCGATAACAACCGACGCAGCCAAGGCCATCGCAGGCCGTAGCCATATTACACCGCGGCGGGAGCTTGGCTGGCCTGGGATATCTGCGTCTCCCTCGGCTATTGCGTAACCGTTCACAGAAAAGAACCACGAATAAACACTAATAAACACGAATTAT
>JAOZNE010000129.1:2711-5904 GCA_029933955.1 Phycisphaerae bacterium | reverse complement strand
GGCGGAGACCAGTTACGAAGCGGTGCTGCTGAGTCAATATCATGGCAGGCGGATGGTGGGCAATGTTCGGTTGCTGCTGAGCCAGGCCCGGCAGTCGGCAGGGCAGATGTCACTGGCGGAGTTTGTTGAGCAGATGGACGAGCAGATTTTGAACGAATCTCGTTATGAGCAGGCTCCCGCAGCTGGTGAGGGCGACGACGCGGTTCAGTTGATAACCATACACAAAGCCAAGGGGCTGGAGTATCCCGTCGCGTTCGTACCGGATTTGAATGCGGGGAAACAGCCCATAAAGGCTGCTACGCTGCATCGGCTTGACATGGGACTGGTTACGAAAATCAGGCCTGGCAGCCTGGCTGATGACGACGAGAGTAACGATGATGACGACGAGCAATCGCAAATGGCTGACTTGAAAGATCAGCCCCTGCCCAGGAGTTTCGCGATGGCACGTTGGCTGGAAAATCGCGACCAGCAGCGGGAGACGCTTCGCAAGTATTATGTGGCTTTGACCCGGGCTGAGGATTATCTGGTGTTGGTCGCTGCGAATTGGCGGACGAAGGACGGAGCCTTGCGATCGCGGGAAAGTTTCCTGGCCCGGCTTGACGAGGTGCTGGATATCGATGGGGCATTGCAGCAGGGGGGCGGGGAAATTCGTTACCGCGACGATGGCCAGGAGTTTGTCGCGACGGTGTCTTGTCAGACGCCCAGGCAGGCGCATTGGCGAGCGGGCAAGAGCAAGACGCCCGGGGAGACGCTTATTTGCCAGGCCTGCGACGCCGAGGGCCTGGCGGCGGGGATGGGGGAAATCGCGGCCAACGCAAAGGGCGAGCTGCCGTTGCTCGGGCCTGTGTCTTGTCAGGCGGGGCAGGTCGAACTGGCAGCGACGGCGTTGGACGAGTTTGCAAAATGTCCCGCGATGTACCACTGGCGATACGAACTGCGGGCGCCGGTTCCGAATTTTTCGGGTTTGTCGGAAGTTGGGCCAGGCCAGGTTGGTGATGATTCCTCCGGCGAGCCAGGCCCGGGCTGGGCCGGGGCTGTGCCTCAGCTGGACCCGCTGACGCTGGGGACGTTGTTGCATGGCTGTATGGAGTTGGTGGATTTCGCCAACCCGCAGCAGGCTAATGTTCTGCTGGCCCAGGGCCTGGCGCGGACGGGACTTGGAGAAGAGGTTGGGGATTTCGACCTCGACGCCCTGGCTGAGGAGCTGGAGGCTATGTTGGCGAAGTTCCGCTCGGGCAGCTTGGCCCGGCAGCTGGCCAGGCTGGATCCGCGGGACATATATCGCGAGCTGGACTTCGTATCCGCGTTTGGCCCAGCTACGATTCGCGGGCAGATCGACCTGCTATACCAGGCCTGCGGGCAGTGGCACATCGTGGATTATAAGTCCGACCATGTTTCGGGCGACGCCGATAGCCTGGCTGCCAAGGCGTCGCGATATGAAATGCAGATGCTCATTTACGCCCAGGCTGTCGCGCGATACACAGGCCTGGCTCCAGCTGGGGCGACGCTGTATTTTCTTCGCACGGGCCAGGAGCATTCGTTCGACATCTCGCCCCAGGCCATCGCCGATGCGACCGGCCGCGTTGAAGCTCTCGCGCGTGAGCTTGTAGATTCCCGCCGGGCTGGTAAGTTTAAAAAGTGCAACCAAGCCAGCTGCGACTACTGCCGAATTTTTTAGATAAACCACGGCACCCAGGCTGTTTTTCCTGTTACCTGTTTGCCTAATACGCCCTGTGATCTTCCCTCGCTAGCCATTCGTCGAACAGTGCCAGACAAGGCCCTCGCATGAAGCCGGCGACGATTTCTACGTTGCTGTTGCCCAGCGATTTCATTTGTTCATTTGAGATTGTCAGCTCGCAAAAGCCCGCTCGTTGCGAATCGGCGATGCTTGTGCCATAGATGATTTTCGGGATTTTCGCCCAGTGAATCGCAGCGAAACACATAGGGCAAGGCTCGCAGGTGGTGTAGATTTCACAGTCGCTCAGGTCGATGGTCTGGAGTTTTTCGCAGGCTTGGCGGATGGCTTGGACTTCGCCATGGGCTGAAGGGTCGCTTTGTAGCCAGACGCGATTGTGGGTAGCTACCACCAGCTCGCCGCCGCGGATTATACTCGCACCGAACGGCGACTGCCCAGCTGCAATGCCCTCCCGGGCTGCGTCGATCGCTGACTGCATGAATTCTCGTTCGTCCATTTTCACTCCGTCGCTTCAGATGGAAATTTTCTCAAAAACCAATCATTATGTAGCACAGCCGCCCTCGGCTGTGGTTTTTGGCATCTCACTCAAACTTTCACAGCCGGGGGCGACTGTGCTACATTTTTTCGGCCTGTCAGCCTGCTGCGTTGTCTATTAGTCTAGCCCCGTCGAACCGCACCGCCAGGAGTATCCGCACGGGCTTGTCGGTTTGTTGCACAGCCTTCAGCGTCTGCGGGTCTACTATTTGTATGTACTCGACTTGCCCAGCCGGGGCGCGGGCGGCGAGATGTTTCGACATGGCCCGGACAATATCCTCCGCCGGCGGGTGGGACTTGGCGATAAGCTCCCGGGCCAATTGCAGCGACTCGCCCAGGGCAGGGGCCTGGCTGCGATGCTCAGCGGAGAGATACGCGTTTCGGCTAGACATGGCAAGGCCATCCCGCTCGCGCACCGTAGGGCAGGTTCGCATCTCCACGGGGAAATTCAGGTCGGCTGCCATCTGCCGAAGCACAGCTGCTTGCTGGTAATCTTTTTCGCCGAAGTATGCCTCGTCTGGCTGGGCGATGTTCAATAGCTTGGCGACGACGGTGCAGACGGCGTCGAAATGGCCAGGCCGGGCCAGGCCGCAGAGTCCCTCGCCGAGCTGGGCTACCGACACGCTCGTCAGGCTCTCCTCAGCGGGGTACATTTCCTGGGCCGAGGGCGCCCAGACGATATCCACGCCGCGGGTTTCGCACAGGTCGCAGTCAGCTTGGAGTTGTCGCGGATAGTTGGCGAGGTCTTCGCCCGGGCCGAACTGCGCAGGGTTCACAAAGACGCTCACCACCAGAACCCCGCCGGCGGGTTTGGCATCGAGCGACGCGCGGGCTGCGTCGACCAGGCTGAGGTGTCCTTCGTGCAGCGCGCCCATCGTGGGCACCAGGGCAACCCGTCTGCCCGCCAGCCTGACCTGCGACAGGGCATCCCGCAACTCGTCAATTGTTCGCAATAGTTTCATA
>JAOZNE010000129.1:0-2611 GCA_029933955.1 Phycisphaerae bacterium | reverse complement strand
TCCAGGGCTTGGCGTATCTGTTGGGCGACCTTGGTGGCGTCGGCGGCATTGCGGAAGTCTATCGTCTCGGCGTTCAGTTTAATCAGCTTGCAGCCGCTTGGCGGGGATATCTCCGCATTGGCCCGGGCCATCGAGCCTAGGAAATCCGCGTCAAACGCAGCTTCGTAAGCTCGGCCTCGCCTGGCTATCCGCCCCAATAACGTCTCGACCGACGCGTCCAAATGTATCAGCACGTCAGGCTGGCGAACCAGCCGGGCCAACTTGGCGGAGAGATAATCGTATGTTTTCAGGTCATCGCGAGCCAGGCTGGCCGCGGCAAAAAGACGGTCCTGACTAAACCCGTAATCGCTGACCAGCACTCCCGCCTCAGGCCAGGTCGCCAGCGAAAGCTGACCCACCCGACCAAGCAAAAAATACAATTGGCTCGGCAACATCAGCTCGTCCCGCCCGGTGAAACTCCCAGCCAGGAACGGATTGCCCGCGTAGTCCTCGTACAAAATCTCCGCCGGCAGCTGTGCAGCGAGACACTCCGCCAAGGTCGTCTTGCCCACCGCAACCGGGCCTATAATGCTTATCAATTTCGCAGCCATTTTGGATAAAACTCAATCAATCTTTCAGCTCGGCGAGTATTTCCGCTACGGTCTGGAACCGCACCGGGTGCTGGGCCTGGGGGGCTATCATCGCCAGGGGTTCGAGCACGAACCGTCGAAGGTGTAGCCTGGGGTGTGGCAGGGTCAGCTCGGCGGTTTCCATTATCACATCGTCCATCAGCAGCAAGTCCAGGTCGCATGTCCTAGGCCCCCATCGCTGCTCAGCCTGGCGGTCTCTGCCCAGGGTCGCTTCTATTTCCATCATCGCCGAGAGCAGCTCAGCTGGGGCCAACGTGGTCTCGACCTCGACCGCTCCGTTGAGGTAATTCCGCTGATGGGCAGGCCCGCCGACGGGCGTGGTCTCCAGCAGGGCAGAAACTCGCCGCAGCACAATCCCGTCCCGCCGACGCAGCAGGTCTATCGCGCGGCGCAGGATCAGCCCACGGTCGCCAACGTTACTCCCAAGAGCAATATACGCTATCTTCATAACAATTTTATCACGTTCCTCCGATTTGGCCTCGGCTGCCGAGGTAGAACTTTTGGCCCGGCGATATCGAAATGCTCTTGTCCACCTTCGCAGCCAGCTCTTCCTCGGAGTCCGCGAACAGTGGCGATATCTCCACCGCCGCGGCCACCTGACCGGACGCGTCGCGAGGAACCGCTACCCCCGCAGCTTCCAGCCAACCTCCAGCCCGGCGTACCTGGTCGTGCAAACTCGTTACCAGGCTGTCGGGCCCGTCGGCGTTTTTGATGGGGCTGAACTCCTCCTCGCGGAGTGTCTCGAGGATGACCGTCCGCTGGGCCAGGGGCATGGCGTCGAAGACGAACATCTCCAGCTTCACGGCGTTTGGCTTCTCGGGCGAGATACTCTGGCCCGTGGCGGGGTCTATATAAGGTACCTTCTTGTCCGCCCGGTGCAGCGGCAGCTTGCACGTGCCCCCAGCGGTGATGTTCTCGATAAACTCACGGGCGAACATGTGGATGGCGATAGAACCAGCCATGAACTTCAGCCTGCCGTCGGAGTTGCACGCCCGGGCCAGGTCGTCCGGCAGGTCGGAATACTCGATGACGATTACCTTCCCGCCGACAGTGCAGAAGTTGCCCACCTTCTCCAGCGGGTCGCGCTTGGCGATGCACTTGGCTGACATTTCCGCGTTCGCCAGGTCGTGCAGCCCGATGAACAGCGGATCCAACACCCGCACCAGCGGATTGTCCACCTGGAAATAGCTGACGTGCTCCACGCCGCGGGCTTTCATGTCGTCCAGCGCTCCGCTGGCTCGCAAGGCCGTCAGGCTCCCGCCATGGCCATCGGGGCTCACCGCCATACGATACTTCCGAGCCAGGAGCAGCTTGCCGTCCATGCCGATGGTCGGCATGGTTCCCTGCTGAACGAAGATGACGTCCTTCGGGCTGAACCCCCAAAAATCGTTTTGGCGGAAGTGGGCCTTGGTTGCCGTGTCGTTGGTCGGGCTGGTCAAAATATACCACGGAATCGTAACCCGGTGTCGCAAAGCCGTGGCCCGCAACTGCTCAGCAAACAGACGGAACAAAGGCTTGTTGACCACGGGCGAAGCGGGCAGGCAGCCCTTTGGCCCTTCATAGCCCAGCCGACTGCCCTGGCCGCCCGCGACCACAAACGCAGCGACCTTGCCCGCAGCGAGCAGCTCTCGACCTCGCGATATGGCCTGGTCTCGCAGGGTCTGGTCATCGCCGCAGCCAGCGGGGATAATCTCGGGAGGCTGAATGTCCCGGGGAACCTCCACCGCGGGCTTGTGCCGCACATAGCCCTCGATAAGCTCCCCCAGCCTGTCGAAATCCACCGCCTCGATCTGCCCCAGCAGCACATCGCGATGTCCCGGCGAGAGTTCGTCGTAGAAGGCCAACAAGTGTCCCTGACCATACGATTCAAGTTTCCGCCGTAATGCGTCTATCTCTGCCATGTTCAATTCTCCGATACTGGTTCGCAAACCACCATAAATCCGCCATGGATTGTAACGTTTTTTCTCAAGAAAAAAACTAAA
>JAOZNE010000128.1:0-5948 GCA_029933955.1 Phycisphaerae bacterium | reverse complement strand
AGCTCAAAGCATCGCTCGATAGGCCAGCGTGAAAACGCCACCCACAACATCCACTCCAGCGACACCCCGCCAGGCCCGGCGGTCATGTTGGACACGAAGTATTTAATCTCATCCGGATTCAAAACATTGCGGGCGACGATTAAAGTATGGCTCGGGCCGGGCAGCCCCGCCGGGCCATGCTTGCGGTAAAACGGCGTGTGTTTAACCTCCCAAACAACCGGGCCTTTCTCGCCGTTCTGTCCGTACTCCTCGTCAAAAGTCCAGGCCGCTACACGAACCCCATTGCCTGTCGCCCGGTGAATTTGCTCCAACGCAATGGCGGTTTTTTTTCGATACACAACATCGTCGGGAATGCGGGCCTCCCTGCGGCGAGCCGGATCGTTGGCCCATGATTCGGGGAGATATAAATCGCTATCGAGCAGGCACTGAAAGTCGCCCACCGTGTATGAAATATGACAGCTGACTACGCAGTTGTCGATCTTGCCGGTGTTGCCGCACCACTGCCGTTGAACCCCAGCGGTGTGCGTGCCCTTCTTGGGATTATCCGTCCCGTCAACTGCGCCGATGGCTTGGCGGTTGGCATGGTCGCGAGCCACAATCCACTGGGTACGATCTCGCATGCGACACTCATCCCATTTGGCCGAGGCGAGAAAGCACTGCAATGTTCGTGGCACAACGCCAGCGCTCAAATCAATCCATTAGCCGCGTTATACCCACCAAGCACATATTATTCACTTGTCAAATTTTGTCAGGCCCGAATTGTGCAACAGGCTCATCAGTAAACGCAAAAACAAAAGCAACTACGAAAAACACGAAAAGACGCGAAAGTATTTGTAACATGTAGCATGGCTGCCCTCGGCTGTTTTTTTTCGTAGCGTGGGCGTCTCGCCCATGCAAAAACGTGGTTGCAAACACCGCAACCACGGCACCGGGCCAAAAAATCCGTGAAACCGAAGGTTCACTAAATCCCTTCTAATCCGTGTAATCGGTGGATTCTTATTGGACATTGGGTATTTTGAGTCTGGGCATTTTTTCGAGCTTCGAAATTCGTTATTGGTTCCTCATTTGAGCTTTGTTATTCGTTGGTTTCAGCAGCCTTGCACTGCGGTTATCGCGGTGATTAGTACAATGTCCTCGACGCTGCAGCCCCTTGACAGGTCGTTGACGGGCTTGGCTGTGCCCAGCAGCAGCGGGCCTAGTGCGGTAGCTCGGCCCAGGCGTTCGACGAGTTTGTAGCCTATGTTGCCGCTGGATAGATCGGGGAAAATCAGCGTGTTGGCCTGGCCTGCTACGGGCGAGGCTGGGGCTTTTTTCTCGCCGATAGCTGGGACGATGGCGGCGTCTAGCTGCAGCTCGCCGTCCACTTTCAAGTCAGGCCTACGGTCGTGTATGATTTTCGTCGCGGTAATAACCTTTTGCACAGCTGGAGCGTAGGCGGAACCTTTGGTTGAGAAACTCAACATCGCTACCTGCGGCTCAACGTTCAGCAGCGACCGACAGGCCTCCGCTGCTGCGATGCCGATGTCAGCTAGCTGCTCAGCAGTCGGTTCGGGCAGCACGCCTGTGTCGGCGAATATCAGCGAGCCTCCCACGCCGACGTCTTTGATGACGGTGTTCATTATGCTGCACGAGCTGACCGTCTTGTTACCCTGGGCCAGGCCCACGCCGAACAGAGCACTGCGGACGGTGTCGCCCGTGGGACAAATGCTCCCAGCTACCATACCATCAACCCGGCCTGCTCCGACCATCATGCTGCCAAAATAAACGCAATTCGTAAGCATCTCCGCAGCAGCTTCACGCGCCAAACCCTTGGCTCGACGCTTCTCGAAAAGGGTATCGATGTACTTTTCGCGGTCGGCGTCGGTGAGATGATCGACGATATTAATCCCGTCGAGATTCGCCCCGAGCTCCTTGGCCTGGTGGGATATCCTGGCCTGGTCGCCGAGCAGGGTTATCGTTGCATAGCCTTCGGCTACGATGCGAGCGGCAGCCTGGATTACTCGGGGGTCGTCAGCTTCGGGCAGGACAATGTGCTTGTGCCCCGCTCGTGCCCGCTGGATAATACCATCCACAACTGCATTGCTCATATTGCCTTTACTCCTAAGTGCGTGTAGAATGTCTGCTAAAAGTTCAAGGGGGTTAGGTTACCTTCTGCAACTTGGCTTGTCGAGGAATTGATGGATAGAAAAAACTTTTTATTATGGGAGAAGGCCCAGGTCTTGTTAACTGCTGGTGTTTTGCTCGCTGCGGTGTACTACCTGCTCTGGCGGAGTTTTGTCGGGGCAGACCCGCAGGGACCTATGGTCTTTCTGCCGGCAGGTCGTTTCGGAGCGATGTTGCTGGCGGGTGTAATGCTTTGCTTGCTTGGGGCCATAGCTGGGCTTACCACTACGCGCAGCAGGCCTGCCGGTGCTATCCTCGCAGCATTGCTTGCCGCTGGCGGGCTGGCGTTGCGGTCGCCTCAGATGAAGCCTTTGTTATGGATACGCTCCGGGCATCTTGGCAGCTTGTTTGGACAGATGATTTTGGAGATATTGTTTTTCGCAGCGGTGTTGTTCCTGGCTACGGTCCTGGCCAGAGTTACTCGCGGGTTTGTGAGGCGATTCAAACCCAGCTGGGTCTGGTCGGACCCGCTGACGGCACTTGGCCCAGAGCATCGCAAGGCACTTAGCAAAGCGGGTATCGTTTCCTTGCCAAGCCAGGGGGAGACTGGAGAGAACACCGCCCATGTCAGCAGGGCAGAGCTTCGTCGAAGCCTGGCCTGTCTGTTTAGCGGCGTTGCGATGGGGATTATTCTGGTCTCGATAATAATGCAGTCCACCCTTCGCGGGCAGGTGCTCTTCGCGTTGCTGGCGGGGTTTTATCTCGCAGCTTTGGGGGCGAGACATTTCTTTCCCGCTCGCAGTGTGGCTGTGGCCTGGGCTATGCCTTTGGTCGTGGCGATAATTTTTTACATACTCGCAGCTATCTCCGCCAGCGGCAGCCCGACTGGGTTCTGGGCCTCAGCTGGGCCTCAGTTCCAGGCCTTGCCTATAGATTGGCTTTCCGCTGGGGGCAGCGGAGCGGTACTGGGGTTCTGGACAGCGGGAAGAATGCTTGAGCTACGAGCGTTCGAGCATCTCATATCGCTCGAGGTGGATTGATGTTGTCTGCACGTTATTCATGTAGCACTGCCGCCCCCGGCTGTGGTCGTGGCTTGGGCGTCTTGCCCAAGTTTTTTTCGCTCTTTTTGTTTTGTGGCGTAGCGGCCCTGTCTGGATGTGGTTCGCCGAAGCAGCCTTTCGTTACGCCCGAGCGACTCGAGCGCGGGCTGGTGCTGGTACTGCCCGGCATCGAGGGACGGAGCTATCTCAACGAGCACATCTGCCAAGGCCTAAGCGCCGGCGGGGTAAACTGGGCAATCGAGATTTTCGACTGGACCAGCAAATATGGCCCACTCTACAACCAGCGCGCCCAGGAAACCAACCGGCGAAAAGCCCAGGACATTGCCGATCGTATCGGGCGATACAAGTTGGCTTTCCCCGACAGGCCCGTGATGCTCGTAGGCCATAGCGGCGGTGGAGCCATGGCGGTCTGGACAGCGGAAGTTCTTGGCCCGGAGCAAACCATCGAGGGGGCAGTGTTGATAAATCCGTCGCTCTCGCCGCAGTATCCGCTGGGCGGCGCCTTGGGCAAAACCAAGCGGGGAATCGTGCTGTTCTACTCGCCCAAGGACTGGGTGCTGCTGGGCATCGGCACGAGAGTCTACGGCACGATGGATGGCTTGCACAGCGTTTCAGCGGGTTATGTGGGGTTCGAGATACCGACAGACAGGCCAAGGATATATCGCAAACTTTATCAAATCGGCTGGACTAAAGACATGGCCAGGGCTGGCAATAGCGGAAGCCATCTCTCAAGCGCAGCGGCGCGGTTCGTCTCGCGATATGTCGCACCGCTGGTGCTGGCGGAAAAATGGTCGAAAAACTACATGACCCGAGTCGAGGCACAGGATATGATACACACAACAGGCTCGCCAAGCGAATCGCCGGAATAACAGTGAATCGCACCATGAAGAACATGAAGGGCTTGAAGATTTTTTAAAAACAAAACAACTTCATGCTCTTCATGGTAAATTGTTTTTGTTTTTACTGATAACTGATTACTGATTACCTTAAAAAAATGCGAATATTATTGATACAACCTGAATATCAGGTAGCTGGGTTTGGTTTTAGGCTTGCGGCTATGCCCGAGCCTTTGCACCTGGAGATCCTGGCGGCGACCTTGCCGGAGCATGACGTGCGCATTTTCGATATGCGTATCGATGCGAACCTTATAGACAAGCTCGACAAGTTTCAGCCTGACGTTGTGGGCGTTACCGCTCTGACGACCGAGGTCTACACCGCTCGGGAAACCCTGATGATGGTGAAAAAATATTCCAACGACATTTTCACCGTCATCGGCGGGCACCACGCGACGCTCATGCCCGAGGATTTCCGCATTCAGCAAATCGACGCCATCGCCCTGGGCGAAGGCGAGTTCGTTTTCCCTCAGCTAATCCAAGCCATCGCAGCAGGCCAGGGCCTGGCCCGGGTGCCGAACCTTATCTGGCGAAATCGCGACGGACACTTCACCAGCAATGGCAGGGAGATGCCGCATGGCCGATCCATGGACGACCTGCCCCTGCCAAGGCGCGATCTGGTCGAACGGTATCGCGAAGATTATTTCTTCCTGTTTGACAAGCCCGACTCGTCCGTCGCCGCCAGCCGAGGCTGTCCGTATAAGTGCAACTTCTGCAGCGTGCACGAATTCTATGGAGGCAAGACCAGGCAAATGACCGCCAAGCGAGTCGTCGAGGAAATCCACCACGTCGACACGAAACACATCACTTTTGTGGACGACAATTTCCTGATGAATCACAAGCGCGAGAACGAGCTGGCAGACCTTATAAAGGCCGATGGTATCGACCTGAGTTTTTCCATGGAAGCTCGGACCGACTCGATAGCTGCCCGTCCGGAGCTGGTCGAAAAGTGGGTGGACATAGGCTTATATGCTACGCTGCTCGGGCTGGAAGGCGCTTCGGACAAAGCTCTTACCAACGTGAACAAGTCCAACAAACTTTCGGTCAACGACGAAGCTATTCGCATTCTCAAAGACAATGGCGTGATTATCTGGGGAGCGTTTATCGTAGACCCGATGTGGGATGTGGACGACTTCAAACAGCTTCGGGACTACGTACACGAAAAGGAAATTACCCACACGCAATTCACCGTGCTGACGCCATTGGTTGGCACGCAGCTATATCGCGAAAAGTTTAACGACTTGCTGACGTATGACTATACTTGCTACGACACGCTCCACGCGGTAACCCCAACCAAGCTGCCACGCGAGGAGTTCTATAAGCAATTCGCGGACATGTACAAGCAGCACGACGTCGGGCCTTACTACGACCTCGTCCGTGATGGCAAGCTGACCATAGACGACTGCAAACGTGGCAAGCGAATGCTCGACGCAATGAGCCATTGGGAATACTATCTCGACAAAGACCCAATCCTGGGCACCGTCAGAAAAAAAACCGACGCCCTGCCCGGAGCATTGGCAAGTAGGTCCAGAACGGCATCATGAAAACAGGCAAGTAGGCAATAGGAATAGGTTATGTTCGACAAAAAAACCTCACACCAGGGAATAGGCGTGGACACACGGCATGATCTTACTTACTCAAACTGACCGATTTTCAGCAATCCAACCGCGGGGTTGTTGACTGGTTGATTAGTTAACTGGTTAACTGGTAAAAGATTACAAAACAAATACGCCAAAGCTCTCTGTCCAGATAAGACCTGGAAAACAAGGGTTTTCGACGCGGTAAAGATTTGTGTAATTCTTTACTAATCAGCAAGCCCGAAGTGTTTAATCTCTTCTACAAACTTGGGACGTTAATAATACTTTTTCGTGGCAAATCCGATACTTGTCCG